>JAEUOH010000071.1 GCA_016790845.1 Dechloromonas sp. | reverse complement strand
GATGAAGATTACTACTGCTATCTCCATTGGCTGGAGGAAGCGGCTGGCAATTGTGGCTGCAGAATTCATGCTTATGTACTGATGACCAACCACGTCCATTTGCTTCTGACACCATTGGCCAATGGTGCGCCATCGCGAATGATGCAATCCGTCGGCCGTCGCTATGTGCAGTACATCAACCGTTTCTATAGGCGAACCGGCAGCCTGTGGGAAGGGCGGTACAAATCCAGCGTGGTGCAAGCCGAAAGCTATCTGCTGGCCTGCCAACGCTACATCGAACTCAATCCGGTGCGGGCGGGAATGGTGGTTGATCCCGGGCAATACCGCTGGTCAAGCTATCGCTGCAATGGTCTGGGGGTCGAGGATGTCCGGCTGACGTCGCATTCCTTGTACCTGAGTTTGGGCGCGGATGCAGGAGAACGACAGGCCGCTTACCGGCGGCTATTCCGTCCGGAACTGGATGAGGAAGCCGCGGACGATATTCGCCAGGCGCTGCAACTGGGCATGCCGGTAGGTAACGAGCGCTTCGCAGAAACGATTTGTGCCCAACAAGGTATCCGCTACAACACCGGCCAACGCGGGCGGCCGAATAAACCGGTCGGTGAAGTCAGTACGCCATCTGTGGCAAATCAACAGGATTTTGGATTTTGAGGAGCGCGAGGATGAAAAATGACGATACAGATAGATTGCTGCGGTCGACCGGGAAAATTGGCGAAAACTGAAATGGCTCTGACCACTTTTGACCTGAAGACAAGAGGTTTTCCACTTATGCAGCGACCTGTTGCGGTCAACAAGGGAAAGAGGGATAAATCGGAAATGACGTTGAACCGTAATTCGATCCCTGCCCCTTTAGCAGCCCGCCGGGCGTAATCAAGGCTGGAAGTGATATTCGCCCTTCACTTTCACCGGCGTGATGAACAGGAAATCAGGAAAAAGTTTGTAGCGAACATACCAGACGAACGCAATCATCCCGATATTGATGGCGAGGGCGATGGAGTTCGCCAAGGGATGCGCCATGAAACCGTCAAATGCGCGTGGCAAATTAATCAACGAGAGAAGAATATAGACGTTGTAGGCAGCAACCTTGTAGTTGTGGAAACCCCAGGCAAACAGCAGCGGAATCGTCGCGATCACCACTGCCAGAACCCAGCGTCCCGTTGGCCCGATCTGGCTGCCGATGGCAAAACCCACTAAAAAAGCCATCAGGGCATAGAGCAGCATGGCCATCACCAGCAGATTCACTTTGCGTTTATGCTGCTCGCGGCGCTGCGGATTCGGGTAGGCGGCGACGAAATAGGCCAATTGGCTATCCTTGATTCCCTGCCCGGAAAGCTGTGAAAACACTTCCGATTTCGGCGTTCCTGCTTCGATCAAGGCATGCACTTGGGCCTTGATTTCTTTCTTGTTCATCGCATCGACTTTCAAAAGTAAAGGGGTCAGAGACAATTGACGCTCTGAACGCGTAAGCTTTGCGCTCTCCCGACTGGCAAGCACCGTCAGGGTCGGCTCAGAAACTGTTCCGCCAACCACGAATGGCCGCGAAAATGGCCACTTTTCCGGGGTCGACCGCAGCATGTGCCATGCCGGCCGCGATCACCGCCGGTTCGCCACACCGCAGGAAGGGATTGGTCGCTTTTTCTTCGCGCAGCGTCGAGGGCACGGAAGAGAGGCCGCGGGCGCGCAGGGCGGCAACCCGCGCCACCCGCTCATGCAAGGCGGCATTATCCGGCTCGACGGCCAGCGCGAAGCGCAGATTGGCCTCGGTATATTCGTGCGCGCAGTACACCAAGGTTTCGTCGGGCAAGGCGGCGAGCCGGTCGAGCGAGGCGCTCATCTGGGCCGGCGTGCCCTCGAACAGACGGCCGCAGCCGGCGCCGAACAGCGTATCGCCACAAAAAACAGCACCGGGAACGTAGTAGGCGATGTGGCCCCGGGTATGCCCGCCGACCGCCAGAACGTCGACGGATTGCCCCAGCACCTCGATCCGTTCGCCGCCGACCAAGGGGTCGGTACAGGCTGTGATAGACTCATCGCCCGGTCCGAAGACACGGGGTTGCCAGCGCTCGACGAGGTCGGCGACGCCGCCCTGATGGTCGGCATGGTGGTGGGTGATCAGGATGGTTTCAAGGCTCAGTTGGCGCGCCGCGAGTTCGGCGATTACCGGCGCGGCATCGCCGGGATCGACGACGGCGGCACGGCCGTCGCGAACCAGCAACCAGATGTAATTGTCCTTGAATGCGGGAATGAGCACGATTTCAAACATGCCGGAACTATCGAGCGAAGGGCGGCGGTTGTCAATTCCGGGCCTCGAAGGCTGGCTGGATTCGGCACAGGGCCGCTATGTTCTGGAATGGGAGGCGGGTCGTGTCGATGCCATCGTTGCCGACGCTTTCGGCTTCAACGCCCTCCAACTCGGCCTGCCCCACCATGATTTCCTGCGCGCCAACCGCATTCCCATGCGCCAGAAGGCCGGCGACGGTGGCCCGGTCGATGTCCTGTGCGAATTCACCGCCCTGCCCTTCGCCAGCGGCAGCACCGATCTGGTCGTCTTGCCGCATGTGCTGGAGTTTCACGCCGACGCCCACCAGATTCTCCGCGAGATCGAGCGCATCCTGATTCCCGAGGGGCAGTTGGTGGTACTCGGTTTCAACCCGCTTTCGCTGTGGGGACTGCGCAATCGCTACGACCGCAGCGGTTGTTTTCCGTGGCATGGCAGCTATATATCCATGATGCGGCTGAAGGACTGGCTGAAATTGCTCGGCTTCGAAGTCGACCGCGGCACGGCCGGCTGCCGCGTTCCGCCCTGGGAACAACAGGCCTGGCTGCGGCGCTGGCGCTTCATGGAAGGCGGAGACCAACGCTGGTGGGGCTTGCCCGGCGGCGTTTACGTTCTGCGAGCGATCAAGCGCACCCACGCGATGCGCCTAATTACCCCCAACTGGAAAAAGAACGCGGTCGCCAGCAAGGCGCTGCGACCTGTCGCACAAAAGGAAAGTCATGACCGCCAATGAAGTCGTCGAAATATTCACCGATGGCGCCTGCCGTGGAAACCCTGGGCCGGGCGGCTGGGGCGCGATCCTGCGCCTGGGTGAGCGCGAAAAGGAACTGTGGGGTGGCGAGAAGGAAACCACCAATAACCGCATGGAGCTGACCGCCGCCATCCGCGCCATCGAGGCCTTGAAGCGCCCGGTCGCCGGCAAGGTCTATACCGACTCGCAATACGTAATGAAGGGCATCAACGAGTGGATTCACGGCTGGAAGCGCAACGGCTGGAAGACCTCGGCCAAGCAGCCGGTCAAGAATGCCGACCTGTGGCAGCTGCTCGACGCGCAAGTTCGGCAGCACAAGCTGGAGTGGGTCTGGGTCAAGGGCCACGCCGGCCACCCGGAAAACGAACGCGCCGATGCGCTGGCCAATCGCGGCATTGACGAACTGACGAATTAGGAGACAAGAGAAACAGATGCGACAGATCGTACTCGACACCGAAACCACCGGCCTCGACCCGCGCCACGGCCACCGCATCATCGAAGTCGCCTGCATCGAGATGGAAAACCGCCGCCTGACCGGCCGCCACCTGCACAAATACATCAATCCGGAACGCGACATCGACGAGGGGGCGCAGGCGGTGCACGGCATCACGCTTGAGTTTCTCGCCGACAAGCCGAAGTTCGTGGATATCGTCGACGAGTTCCTGGAGTTCATCAACGGGGCCGAGCTGGTCATTCACAATGCGCCGTTCGACCTCGGTTTTCTGAACGCCGAATTACGTCGTCTGGATCGCGTCCCGGTCGAAACCATCTGCAACGGCGTCACCGACACCCTGCGCATGGCCAAGGAACTCCATCCGGGCAAGCGCAACAGCCTCGACGCCCTGTGCGAGCGCTACGAAATCGATAACTCGCAGCGCACCCTGCACGGCGCGCTGCTCGATACCGAATTGCTGGCCGAAGTCTTCCTGTCGATGACGCGCGGGCAGAATTCCCTGATGATCGAGCCCGACGCCGCGCCGCGCGCGCAACAGGGCAACGGCGGCACGTGCAAGGAACGCAAACCGCTCGTGATCCGGCACGCCAGTGCGGATGAAGAAGCCAGCCACCAGCAGGTACTAGCCGCCATCGACAAGGAAACCAAGGGCGGCTGCATCTGGCTGGCCGCCGCAAAGCAGTCGCAGTAACAGGCCAGACCGTCGCTGGCCGGGAGCAGCATTCAGGCCGGCAGGTCGCGTCCGGCGAACAGGGCGATCGCGATGGCGCGCTCGCGCGTCACGATGGTTTCGAGGAATTCGCTGGCGTCGCGCATGCTCTTGAACGCCTCGAAGCCGCGTTCGAGAAAAGCATGCAATTCGCCGAGACCGGCCAGATGCGCGGGACCGTGCATCATTTTCAAGGCCCCGCGAACGAAAGGTTTGCGCGCCAGCGCATCGAGCGCCTCACCGGTTTCGCCGACCAGGCGAATCTGCAGCAGGCGCCCGGCGCGGTCGCCGACCTCGCAATAAGCGGCGGCATAGGCGCTTTCGCTCAGGGTTCGATCAAGCGCACTACCTAGCGCCCCAACCATCGCGGCATCGAAACGCTCTGAGAGTGCATCGACTTCGACAGCCAGCAACAACGTCCGCAGTCCGGACACCGGCAACATGCTGGTCATCAGCGGCAGAATGCGCTCGACCTCGGCGTCGCGTTCGCTGAAATCTTTCGGCCCGTACAACTCATCCAGGAAGAAACTCGCCGCGACTCCGTAGAGCGGGCTGGCCAGCAGATCCGCATGCGTCCGTGCCAGACGCGCCGATTGCCATTGCCGCAGTCGATCTCTGCGCCGCCCATGTACTGGGTCGGCGGCCGCGGCCAGGCGAAGATCGCGCGCCTCGCCGAGAAAGCGCACCAGCGCGGCCGAACAGGCCGCTCGATCGAGGTCTGAATGTTCGGAATCGCTCATGCCCCGATTATGACGAAGTCGCCAAACGGCGTTTAGAAGCTTTTCCCTAACGGCCCCCGGGGCTGCCAACTAAACTGAAATCGACCGCATTGTTCAGGAAAGGCCGATGTCCGTTTCGATTCCGCTCGTCAATGACCAGGCCGGGCTAGAGGCTGCGTTCACCCGCGTTCATCAGGCCAGCCGGGCCGATCTGCTGGCGCCGTTGGCTGAAAGGCGGCGCCGTCTGGACGCGCTCGAAGCGCTGGTGCATGACAACATCGACGCCTTGTGTGCGGCTGTTTCGAGCGATTTCGGTCATCGTTCGCCGCATGAAACGCGCCTGCTGGAAATCTTCCCCAGCCTGGAAGGCATACGCCACACGCGCCGCCATCTGGCCGCCTGGAGCAAGCCACGGCGACGGCCGGTGTCGCTCTGGTTCCAGCCCGGGCGCGCCGAGGTTCGCCCGCAGCCGCTCGGTTGCGTGGGCATCGTGACGCCCTGGAATTACCCGATCTATCTTGCGGTCGGCCCTTTGACCGCGGCCTTTGCGGCGGGCAACCGGGCACTGGTGAAAATGTCCGAATTTACGCCGTCGACCGCAACCGTGCTGGCCGAACTCACCCGCCGCTACTTCACGGCCGACGAACTGGTGATCGTCGAAGGCGATATGGCGGTGGCCGAAGCCTTTGTCCGCCTGCCCTTCGACCATTTGTTGTTCACCGGCTCGACCGCCGTCGGTCGCCACGTGATGCGAGCCGCGGCCGACAACCTGACGCCCGTAACGCTGGAACTTGGCGGCAAGTCGCCGGCCATCGTCGCACCCGGCTACCCGATCGAGAAGGCCGCCGCGCGCATCCTGGCCGGCAAATGCCTGAACGCCGGGCAAACCTGCATCGCGCCCGATTATGTCTTTCTGCCGTCCGGGCAGGAGCAGGCGTTCATCGACGCCGCACGCCGCATCGTCGCCACCAGCTACCCGGACATCGCGCGCAACCCGGACTACACCGCGGTGGTCAACGCGCGCCATTACCAGCGCCTCCAGGGCTATCTGGATGACGCACGCGGCAAGGGCGCGCGCCTGCTGGTGCTGGCCGAGGGCAGTGGCGGCGAAGCCAGCCGCCGCCTGCCGCCGACGCTGATCCTCGACCCCAACGACAGCATGCGGGTCATGCAGGACGAAATATTCGGTCCGTTGCTGCCGGTGCTGACCTACGATCGCCTCGACGACGCACTTGCCTACATCAACGAGCGCGACCGTCCACTGGCGCTCTATCTTTTCGATGACGACAGGCAACGCATCCGCCATGTACTTGACCACACGATTGCCGGCGGCGTGACGATCAACGACACCATCCTGCACATCGCGCAGGAAAACCTGCCCTTCGGCGGCATCGGCCCCAGCGGCATGGGCCACTACCATGGCCACGAGGGATTCCTGACCTTTTCCAAGCTCAAGCCGGTTTTCCATCAGTCGCGGATCAACGCCATCGGCCTGTTCAACCCGCCCTACGGCAAGCTTTTCGAGCGCCTGATCAAGGTCTTGTTGCGATGACGACACGCCGTGAATTTCTCAAGACCGGCCTCGCCGGTGCCGCGCTGCTCAACGTGGCCGCCTGCAGCCGTCCGTCCGAAAATGGCGGGCGGACGATGGTGCTGAGCGCGGTTATTCCGGTCATGCTGGCCGGAGCCCTGCCCGCTGGCGACGAGGCGCGGCAGGAACTGGTTGTCCGCACCGTGGCCGGCGTCGACCGTGCCATTGCCGGCCTGTCGCTCGCCACGCAAAAGGAAATTGGCGAATTGTTCGACCTGCTCGCCTTTCCGCTCACCCGCATGCTGGCGGCCGGCGTCTGGTCATCATGGCCGGACGCGACGCCCGAGGCGATCGGCAATTTCCTCGAAAGCTGGCGCCACAGCCGCTTCGACCTCCTCAAATCCGGCTACGCGGCACTCCACGATCTGATTTTCGGCGCCTGGTACGCCCGTCCCGATACCTGGGCGGCGATCGCCTACCCCGGCCCGCCAGAGGTGAAATGATGCGCGACCCCTTCCGCGAAGGACTCGCCACCGGCTGGAAGCATATCGACGCTTCGCAACTGATCGACAACCCGACGTTCGAAGCCGATGTCGTGATCGTCGGCAGCGGTGCCGGCGGCGGTGTGACCGCCGAAATCCTGACTGCGGCCGGGCTCAAGGTCGTCATCGTCGAGGAAGGCCCGTTGCGCACCAGCAGCGACTTTCACATGCGCGAGGCCGAGGCTTACCCCGATCTCTATCAGGAATCCGCCGCCCGCAAGACCGCCGACAAGGCGATCAACATCCTGCAGGGGCGTTGCGTCGGCGGTTCGACCACGGTCAACTGGACCAGCAGCTTCCGCACGCCGCCGACCACGCTGAACTGGTGGCAGAGCGCGCACGGTCTCAAGCGCCTGAGTGTGGAGGCCATGGCACCCTGGTTCGCCGCGATGGAACATCGGCTGCACGTCGGCCTGTGGCCGTTGCCGCCCAACGAAAACAACGCGGCCCTGGCGCGCGGCGCGGCCAAACTCGGTATTCCGGTCGCCGTCATCCCGCGTAACGTCAAGCTGTGCTGGAACCTCGGCTACTGCGGCATGGGCTGCCCGACCAACGCCAAGCAGTCGATGCTGCTGACCACCATCCCGGCGGCGCTGACCAACGGCGCAACGCTGATCTCGCGCTTGCGCGCCGAGCGCCTCGAATTTTCCGGCCGCCGGGCGGTTTCGCTCACTGGCACCGCGCTCAAGCCCGACGGCCTGCACCCGAGCGGTATCACGGTCACCTTGCGCGCACGCCATTTCGTGCTTTCCGGCGGCGCCATCAATTCGCCCGCACTGCTCATGCGCAGTGCCGCCACGGACCCGCATGGCCTGCTCGGCAAGCGCACCTTCCTGCACCCGACGCTCATTTCGTCCGGTCTATTCGATCAGCCGATACGCGCTTTCTCCGGCGCGCCGCAATCGATCTATTCCGATCACTTCCTCGACTCTGTCGCGATCGACGGCCCGCTGGGGTACAAATTGGAAGTTCCGCCGCTGCACCCGGTGCTTTTCTCGACCACGCTGCAAGGCTGGGGCGAGGCACATGCCCGCCTGATGCGCGAATTCGCCCATAGCCAGACCACGCTGGCCCTGGTACGCGACGGCTTCAATCCCGACAGCCGGGGCGGCCAGGTCAGGTTGCGCGACGATGGCTCGGCCGTGCTCGATTACCCGCTCAACGCCACCTACTGGGAAGCCGCCCGGCGCGCCCTGCTGACGATGGCCGAGATCCAGTTCGCCGCCGGGGCGCGCTGGGTCACGCCGGTGCACGAAACCTCGCCCGGCTACACCAGCTGGGCCGAGGCCAAACGCGGCCTGGCCGAGCTGCCGCTGGCCCCGCTGGTCTGCCGCGTCGTCAGCGCCCACGTGATGGGCGGTTGCGCGATGGGCGACGCACCCGAACACGGCGTGGTGGACGACGAGGGCCGGCATTTCCAGATCGAGAACCTGTCGGTTCACGACGGCTCGCTGTTCCCGACCAGCATCGGCGCCAATCCGCAACTTTCCATCTACGGCCTGGTGGCACGCAATGCCTCGCTGCTCGCCGCCGCGTTGACCGGTCAGCCCAAACCCGCGATCCTCTGAGCATGGTTCCAGTCGCACTCCTGGTCTGGCTGATCGCGGAATCGGCCGGTTACATTCTGCTTGCCCGCTACCTGTTCGACACCACCTGGGCCGGCGCCGGGGTAGTCGCGCTCGGTGGCCTGCTCGGGGTGCGTGCCGTCATCGTCGCGGTCACCTGGAGCTATGCCAGAGCCTATCCGTCTCCGGCGCCCAGGCTTTCGATCGTCGCCTGGCTGCGCATGCTGGTTGGCGAATATCTTGCCTTCCTGATGGGCTTCGTGGTCGTCATGCCATTCGAGCGACTGTGGATGGCGCCTGACCGCCTGCGCCCATCCGCCCGCCCGCTGATCCTGGTCCATGGCTACGGCTGCAGCCGCGGGGTCTGGTGGTGGCTGCGTGCCCGGCTCGAAGCGGCCGGGCATACCGTTGCCAGCGTGAGCCTTTATCCGCCCTATACCAGCATCGGCAAACTGGTGCCGCAACTCAGGCAGCGCATCGAGGAAGTCTGCCGCGAAACCGGCGCCGAGCAGGTTGTGTTGATCGCCCACAGCATGGGCGGTCTGGTGTGCCGGTCGTATCTGGCACGGCATGGCGTCCAACGCGTCGAGCGGCTGGTCACCATTGCCTCGCCGCATGTCGGCACCGAACTGGCGCGCATCGGCATCGGCCAGAATGCCCGGGAAATGGAGCCGGGATCGCTCTGGCTTCGGGATCTGGCAACAGAAGCCGTGCCGGTTCCGACGATCTCGATCCGCACGCCGCATGACAACTATGTGATGCCGCAGGACAACCAGCGCCTGCCCGATGCCATCGATGTCGAACTCGCTGGCATCGGCCATCTGGCAGTGCTTTACAGCCGGCGCACCGCCGCCGAGTTGATCGCCGCCTGCCGCTGATCAGAGCAGCGCCAGCACCTCTTCGCCATGATCCGGACAGTCCGGGTCGTCAATGATGTGGCTGATGCGGCCGTTTTCGTCGATGATGAAAGTCACCCGCTCGCTGACCTTGGCAACGCTGCGCAGCAGGCCGCTCAGGCCTGATCCGGCGACGCCGTAGGACTTGGCGACTTTCAGGTCGGTATCGGCGAGGAGCGGAAAATTGAGATTGTATTTCTCGGTGAAGCGCTGGTGCGACTCGCTGCCCTGGGCCGAAACGCCGACAATCGCCGCGCCCCGGGCGGCAATGCTGGCGCTGGTGTCGCGCAGGCTGCACGCCTGCTTGGTGCAACCCGGCGTATCGTCCATCGGATAGAAATACAGCACCAGTTTTCGCCCCAAAAAGTCGGTCGACCGCAGCAGGTGACCATCGGTGGCCGGCGCCGCGAATTCGGGCGCCGGATCGCCCGGTTTGAGATGCGTGCCCATCAGAAATAGATCCCGCGCATGAATTGCTGGAAGGCCACCTGATCCGCCGACGGCATGCTTGGCAGAACCCCGCCTTCGCTCTTCTTGGCGGCGGCGGAATCAGGGAACATGCGGAATGTCGTGTTCATGATGATCTGCGCCACGCGCGGCACCAGCGCATGCAGCACCTGGCCGGTAATGCCGAGGCGGGTGGCGATGCGGACCGGCTTGTGGATGATGGCGCCGCAAATCATGTCGGCCGCCTCGTCCGGCGTCAGCGTGGGCACCGAGTCGTAGAGCTTGGTCGGCGCGATCATCGGCGTCTTGACCAGCGGCATGTTGATGGTCGTGAAGTTGATGCCGCGGTCGGCGAA
>JAEUOH010000040.1 GCA_016790845.1 Dechloromonas sp. | reverse complement strand
TCTTTGCAGTTGAGCGGAATCACTAGAGACCGTTCATCATGCGCCGGAGTGTAGCTCAGCCTGGTAGAGCACTGCGTTCGGGACGCAGGGGCCGGAGGTTCGAATCCTCTCACTCCGACCAATTTGAACCCCTGTACTCGTTGAGATTCAGGGGTTTTTCAATTCCGGATGTGATTTGCCGCCGGGCGTTCCATGACTGTATCCTGTACCCCTGATTTTGGGCATGGTCAGCCCGACCTGTGCGGCTGCCTGCGCCGTGGCCCAATCGGCCTGCTCGAATGGGCGCCGATTTGCGCCAACCCAAGATTATTTGTCTGATCGGAAAGGTTCGCCCTCATGAAGCTGATGCTGGTTTGGCTCTTAAACGCCGTCGCCCTCCTGCTCGTTCCCTTTGTCGTTCCCGGTGTGCACATCGACACCTTGTATTCCGCGCTTATTGCCGTGGTAATCCTCGGGTTGGTGAATTCCGTCATTCGCCCACTTTTTGTTTTGCTGACGTTGCCGGTGACATTGTTGACACTCGGATTGTTCCTTTTCGTCATCAACGCGCTGATGTTCTGGTTTGCCGGCGATATCCTGAGTGGCTTCAGGGTCGATGGCTTCGTTGCTGCGTTGTTCGGCTCAATCGTATATAGCTTGGCCAGTTGGCTGTTCTCCTGGCTTTTGCAGGGCCCAAAGCCCCCTCGGTGATGTGCGCGTAAGTTGGCGTTTCGCCGTCTGCTGCGGTCGACGTCAAAAAAACGCCTGTTTTCAGAACTCGGCGGGCAACCGCTTGGGGCGGGGAATTGTGCTAAGCTTCAAGCGCAGCAAATAGGTCCCCTGTTGGCAGCTAATTGATTGAAATCAATGGTGTTTTTATATTTTATTGTGCCTGTGCCGGATTACGTTGCGCGTTTCGTGAGCGCATGGAAATCCGCATTTGCAGATATGCTGTCGAATGCTGATTCACCAATGTGTTGCGATCCGGAATGAAATATCTGCTTCTTATAGCGTTTATTTGCGTGGTGTGGTGGGTATTCAAAAAACGCGCGCAGCGGCCGGTTCAGCATAGACCTGCTGCCCCGGAGCCGGAGATGATGGTGGTCTGCGCGTACTGTGGGGTGCATCTGCCAAAGAGCGACAGTATTTCGGGGAACGGGAGTTTCTATTGCTCGGAGGTGCATCGTCAGGCCGGGAAGGTCTCGCAGCAACCGTGAGCGAGTGGCTCTCTTCCACTTGGGAGGCCAGCTGGCGCCCCTTCCGGTATTTCAATCTGTATCGTCTGCTGCTCGGCAGCCTCGCATTGTTCGGAGCATTGTTGCCCGAGGGCTGGGTTGCTCCACTCCATCTCACGTATTCGCTCGAGTTCCTGCTGGCGGTGGTGCTTTATCTCTTTGCCGTCGGTACCGGATTGCTTGCGTCCATCCTTTGGCAAAAACGGTTCAACATGCAGCTTTCGCTGCAGGTGCTGACCGATGTCACCGCGCTTGGCGTGTTGATGTATGTAGGTGGGGGAATCGGCAGCGGGGTCGGCACGCTGATGCTGGTTTCGCTGGCCACGGCGAGTCTGGTCGGTCGCGGTAGACTGGTCCTGTTTTATGCGGCGCTGGCGACACTGGTCACATTGGGCGGGCAGGTCATCGGCGCGGTGCTGGGCGATTTCGAGCCGGCAACGATCGTGCAGGCCGGATTCCTTTCGGTCGGTTTTTTCGCGACGGCCATCCTTGCCCGCCTGCTCGGGCAGCGACTGATGGCCAACGAGGAACTGGCGCGCTTGCGCGGTATCAGCCTCGAGAATCAGAGCCGTATCAGCCAGCGGGTCATCGAGCGGATGCAGGATGGTGTGCTCGTCATCGACAGTGCGGGGCGGGTCCGGCGCCATAATCCGATGATCGAGACCATGCTTGGCGCGGCCCCGGCCCTTGACGTGCCGCTGTCGGAATATTCATCCACACTGGCTGCGGCGCAGGCTGAATGGTCGCTGGCTCAGGATGAGGCAACATTCGACTTTCAGGGGCCAGCGGGTGGCGAATTGCGGGCGCGTTTCGCGCAGACGGCGAGCACCGATGGCGAGGTTCTGGTCTTTCTTGAGGATCTCGGTCGTATTAAGGAGCGGGCGCAGCAATTGAAATTGGCCGCTTTGGGCCGGTTGACCGCAAGCATCGCCCATGAGATTCGCAATCCGCTCTCGGCCATCGGACATGCTGGCGAATTGTTGCGTGAAGAACGCCGTGGAGCGATGCAGGAACGTCTGCTCAAGATCCTTGCCGACAATGTGGCGCGACTGGATCGGATCGTCGCTGACATTCTTGAGTTGGGGAGGCGCGACCGCATGCAGGCCGAACGTCTTTCGGTGCAGTCATTCTGCACGCAGTTCGTGGAAAGCTTCGCACACGGAAAAGACGTGGCGGAAGGTGTTGTCGTGCTCGAGGCCGGTAATGACTTGGGGATATACTTTGATCGTAACCATCTTAACCAGATTCTTTGGAACCTCTTGGACAATGCCATCCGCCACGCTTCGGGCGCACCCGGGAGTGTTCGCCTGAGCGCGGTGGCTGATGAAACGCGAGGCATGGTCGAGCTACATGTGATCGACGATGGTGAGGGGGTGCCGGAAGCGGTAAGGGCGCAGATATTCGAGCCCTTCTTCACGACCCACCATCTCGGCACCGGATTGGGTTTGTTCATTGCCCGCGAGTTGTGCGAGGCCAATGGTGCCAGCCTGGAACTGGCTGCGGATGTCGATCGCGGCCATTTCATCATTGCAGGGAGAAGCGATACATGTCTGTTGTCCGAAGCGAACGTCGCCCCCGTGGCGAGCTAAGTCGCGTACTGGTCATCGATGACGAGCCCGATATCCGGGAGCTGATCGATCTCACCTTGTCGCGCATGGGCCTGGCGGCTGCCTGTGCAGGTAGCGTGTCCGAGGCGAGGCAGGCATTGGCCGAGGGCGAGTTCCAGCTGTGCCTGACCGACATGCGCCTGCCGGATGGCGATGGCCTCGAGGTGGTCCGCTACATTTCCGAGCACCATGCGCAAACGCCGGTCGCGGTGATCACCGCATTCGGGAGTACGGAGAATGCCGTTGCCGCGCTCAAGGCCGGGGCCTTCGATTACCTGGCCAAGCCGGTTGGTCTCGAACAGTTGCGGGCACTCGTCAAGTCTGCCCTTCGGGTCTCCGACAACCAGCGTCAGGATGATCCATTGCGCTCGTTGACTGGTGAGTCGGTCGCCATGCAGCAGGTGCGTGCACTGATTGAAAAGCTGGCGCGTAGCCAGGCACCGATCTACATCTCGGGCGAGTCCGGCAGTGGCAAGGAGCTAGCGGCGCGTCTGATTCATGCGCGTAGCGCCCAGGCCAGCGGTCCGTTCGTACCAGTCAACTGCGGTGCGATCCCGGAAAACCTGATGGAAAGCGAGTTTTTCGGTTATCGCAAAGGCGCTTTTACCGGGGCCGAGAGTGATCGGGACGGATTTTTCCAGGCAGCCAATGCTGGCACGCTCTTTCTTGACGAGGTTGCCGACCTGCCGCTCGCGATGCAGGTCAAACTGTTGCGGGTGATTCAGGAAAAGCGGGTGCGCAAGGTCGGCGTGGCAACCGAAGAGCCCGTCGACGTGCGCATCGTCTGCGCGACCCACCGCAATTTGCGGGATTGCGTCGAAAAGGGCACCTTCCGCCAGGATTTGTATTACCGGCTGAACGTCATCGAACTGCGCATGCCGTCGCTACGTGACCGCATGGAGGATATTCCGATGCTTGTTGCGGCCATCCTGGACAAACTTTGCGGTGCCGCGATGCCGAAGGTGTCGCCAGCGGCACTGCAGGCGCTGGCTGCCTATGCCTTTCCGGGCAATGTGCGGGAACTGGAAAACGTCCTCGAACGGGCGACGGCATTGTGCTCCGACGGTGTGATCGAGCCAGGGGACCTGCAACTGGCACCGGATGAAATCGGTGGGGAAATCCCTGGCCGGGGCAGCGAGACACTGGACGATTACATCAACCGCCTGGAGCGTCAGGCCATACTCGAAGCGCTCCAGAAAACCGAGGGCAATCGAACCGCCGCCGCACGTCTGCTTGGTGTCACCTTTCGTTCGCTACGTTACCGTCTCGAACGGCTGGGGATCGAATGAAGCAGTGGCGGGGCGAAGGCTGGCTCAAGGGGACGCGCTGGGTCATTTCACCCAATCAGGGGGCCAGGCCTGTCGACAGCGACGTGAGCCTGATCGTGCTGCACCACATCAGCCTGCCACCGGAGAATTTTTCCGGGGACTGGATCGAGCGCTTCTTCACGAATCGTCTCGATCCGAAAATCCATCCCTATTTTGCGACGATCGCCGACATGCAGGTCTCTGCCCACTTCGTCGTGCGCCGCGATGGCTGCGTGATCCAGTTTGTCGGCTGCGATCGGCGGGCCTGGCATGCCGGCCAGTCGAGCTGGCAGGGCCATGCGAACTGCAATGACTACTCGGTTGGCATCGAGCTTGAAGGGAGCGATATGCAGCCGTTTCCAGCGGAGCAGTATCGAGCCTTATGGGGACTGATCACCAAGCTGCGCGGACGCTATCCGATCTCTGCAATCGCTGGCCACTGCCATGTGGCTCCAGGTCGCAAGACCGATCCTGGCCCTTACTTCGATTGGGCCGACCTGCGCGCGCGCCATCCCGGCCTGGCCTTACCGTCCGAAGTAGGCGCCTAGCCGGTCGACCGCTTCGGCCAGCCGCTCGATACCGGTCGTGTAGGCGAACCGGATGTGTTTTTCCGGCGCGTTGCTGCCGAAGTCCAGCCCCGGGGTAGCAGCCACACCCACCGTTTCGAGCAGGTCGCGGGCCAGTGCAAAACTGTCGTCGGTCAGCGTCGAGCAGTCGCAGTACAGGTAGAACGCGCCTTCCGGGCGAGCGGTGATGCGGAAGCCGAGCGCCTCAAGTGCCGGGGCCAGATAATCCCGTCGGCGATGGAATTCGCGGCGTCGTTCCTCAAGCAGTGCAATGGTTTCCGGCTGGAAAGCCGCCAGTGCCGCATGCTGGGCCGGCGTCGAGGGACACAATACGAGATTTTGGGCCAGCTTTTCGACATCTCGCACGTAGGATTCGGGGATGACCATCCAGCCGAGGCGCCAGCCAGTCATCTGGAAGTACTTCGAAAAACTGTTGATGACCCAGATGTCATCCCCCGCTGCGCAGGCCGTGGCGGCATCGATTCCGTAGGTCAGTCCATGGTAGATCTCGTCGACCAGAAAATGCCCGTTTCTTGCGCGGCAGACCTCTGCCAGCGCGTTTATCTCGGGCAGCGTCAACAGTGTGCCGGTGGGGTTTGCCGGCGAAGCGACAAGCAGACCCGCGGTACGGGCGTTCCAGTACTGGCGCAGCAGCGCCGGCGTTGGCTGGAAGTTGGTTTCCGGCCCGACCGGAATGCTTTGCGGTTGCCCTTCGTAGACGCGAACGATGTGGCGGTTGCATGGGTAGCCGGGGTCGGCCATCAGCCACTCGCTGCCCGGGTCGGTCAGGCAGGCAAAGGCCAGGTTCAGCGCGCCTGAAGCGCCGTTGGTGACGGCAATCCGGCTGGCCGGCACAGCGACGCCATAGCGCTGCAGATAGAAGCTCGAAATCGCCTCGCGCAGTTCGGGCAGGCCCAGCGCCTCGGTGTATTTGGTTTTGCCCCCATTGACGGCGTCGACCGCAGCTGACGCGATTGGCGCTGGCGTCGGGAAGTCCGGTTCGCCGACTTCCATGTGGATGATGTCACGTCCTGCCGCTTCCAGTTGCCGTGCGCGGGTGAATAGCTCGACGACATGAAAGGGCGCGATTTCGGTCAGGCGCTGGGCTGGGCGGTACATGGGGGCTCCGAAAAAACAACGGCCACCGGGATCATCAACCCCGGTGGCCGTTCAGTGTCAGCTCAAACGAGGATCAGGCTGCGTCCTTGAAGATGCCCATTTCGAACAGTTCGCGCTTGAGCACGAGTTCGCGTGGCATTTTCTCGCCCATCTTGTCGAACCATTCCTTGTGACCGGCTAGTTCGGACTTCCAGGCGTCGGCATCGATGGTGCTGAGGGCTTCGAAATCTTCCTTGTTGATCTCCAGGCCGCTCCAGTCGATGTCTTCGAACTTCGGCATCCAGCCCAGCACCGTTTCCTTGGCGGCGACGGTGCCCTTGCAACGCTGGACGATCCACTTCAAGACGCGCATGTTGTCGCCGAAGCCCGGCCACATGAATTCGCCCTTCTCGTTCATGCGGAACCAGTTCACGCAGAAGATCTTCGGCGTGGCATCGACGGCTTTGCCCATGCGCAGCCAGTGGTTGAAGTAGTCGCCCATATGGTAGCCGCAGAAGGGCAGCATGGCGAACGGGTCGCGGCGGACGACGCCCTGCTGGCCGAAGGCGGCAGCCGTGGTTTCGGAGCCCAGCGTAGCAGCCATGTAGACGCCGTAGTTCCAGTTGAAAGCCTGGTAGACCAGCGGCACGGTGGTGGCGCGGCGGCCTCCGAAGATGAAGGCCGAGATCGGTACGCCAGCCGGGTCTTCCCAGGCGGCGTCGACCGACGGGCACTGGTTGGCCGGGGCGGTGAAGCGGGAATTGGCGTGGGCGGCTTTCTTGCCAGCCTTGCCGTCTTCCGGCGTCCAGTCATTGCCCTGCCAGTCGATCAGGTGATCTGGTGCCTGCTTGGTCAGGCCTTCCCACCACACATCGCCGTCGTCGGTCAGTGCAACGTTGGTGAAGATGATGTTTTCCTTGAGCGTGGCCAGCGCGTTGTAGTTGGTCTTGGCCGAGGTGCCCGGGGCGACGCCGAAGAAACCGGCTTCCGGGTTGATAGCGTAGAAGCGGGTAACGCCATCGGCATCGACGCGCGGCTTGATCCAGGCGATGTCGTCGCCGATGGTGGTGATCTTCCAGCCGTTGAGCGGTTCGGGCGGGATCAGCATGGCGAAGTTGGTCTTGCCGCAAGCCGACGGGAAGGCGGCGGCGACGTATGTTTTCTCACCCTGCGGCGATTCGACGCCGAGGATCAGCATGTGCTCGGCCAGCCAGCCTTGGTCGCGGGCCATGGTCGAGGCGATGCGCAGCGCGAAGCACTTCTTGCCGAGCAGCGCGTTGCCGCCGTAACCGGAACCGTAGGACCAGATTTCACGCGTTTCGGGATAGTGAACGATGTATTTGACGGTCGGGTTGCACGGCCATTTCGCATCCTGCTGGCCGGGTTCGAGCGGGGCGCCGACGGTATGCACGCAAGGGACGAATTCGCCATCCTTGCCGAGCACGTCATGGACGGCCTTGCCCATGCGGGTCATGGTGCGCATGTTGACCACGACGTAGGCGGAGTCGGAAATCTCGACGCCAATGTGGGCGATGGGGGAACCGAGCGGACCCATCGAGAAGGGGATGACATACATCGTGCGCCCCTTCATGCAACCCTTGAACAGGCCGTTGAGGGTCTCGCGCATCTTGGCGGGCTCTTCCCAGTTATTGGTGGGGCCGGCGTCTTCCTTGTTGGCAGAGCAGATGTAGGTGCGGTCTTCGACGCGGGCGACGTCGGAGGGATCGGAGAAAGCGAGGTAGGAATTCGGACGTTTTTCCTGATTCAGCTTGATCAGGGTACCGGCTTCTACCATTTCCGAGCACAAGCGGTCATACTCTTCCTGCGAGCCGTCGGCCCAGTGGATGCGGGCGGGTTGGGTCAGGGCGGCGATTTCGGCGACCCATTTCTTCAGGCCTTCGTGTTGGACGTAGTCTGGTGCATTCAGCGGTGCGGTCATGGCGATGTCTCTCTCCAAGTTACTGAAACAGATGATCTTTACGCCAGTCGTCGGGAGCTGCCACCAAGACTTCGAGCGGCGTGGGTGCCGTCGGCTGGGAAGCCCGTAATTATGCATCAAGTCAGGGTAAACATCCACTTGACTTTGTGCGCCTAGGTGATATCCGCAACTTGGCGCCGGGCGCTGGTGTGATAAAATTTTGCGCTATTCAAAACACGTTTTCATAATACGAAACGGAGGCAGACATGGATCCCAAGCAACTGCGAGAAGCCGCACTCTATTACCACCGCCACCCGAAGCCCGGGAAGATCGCGGTGACCCCGATCAAGCAACTGACCAACCAGTACGACCTGTCGATGGCCTACTCGCCGGGTGTGGCGTTTGCCTGCGAAGAAATTGTCGCCGACCCGGTGGAAGCCAGCACACTGACCGCCCGCGGCAATCTGGTCGGCGTCATCACCAACGGTACCGCCGTTCTCGGCCTCGGCCCCATCGGCCCGCTTGCCGCCAAGCCGGTCATGGAAGGCAAGGGCGTCCTTTTCAAGAAATTCGCCAACATCGACGTCTTCGATCTCGAAATCGAGGAGCGCGACCCCGACAAGCTGATCGACACCATCGCTTCGCTCGAACCGACCTTCGGTGGCATCAACCTTGAAGACATCAAGGCGCCTGAGTGCTTCTACATCGAGAAGAAGCTGCGCGAACGGATGAAGATCCCCGTCTTCCACGACGACCAGCATGGCACCGCCATCGTCGTCGGCGCCGCGGCACTCAACGGCCTGCACCTGATCGGCAAGGACCTCAAGACTGTCAAGATCGTCACCTCCGGCGCCGGCGCTGCCGCGCTCGCCTGTCTCGACCTGTTGGTCATGCTCGGTGCGCCGCCAGAGAACATCTGGGTCACCGACATCAAGGGCCTGGTTTACGAAGGTCGCGTCGAGGAAATGGACGAAATCAAGGCGCGCTACGCCAAGAAGACCGACGCTCGTACGCTGGGTGAGGTGATTGAGGGTGCTGACGTCTTCCTCGGCCTCTCGGCCGGCGGCGTCCTGAAACCCGAGATGGTTGCCAAGATGGCTGCCAACCCGCTGATCATGGCACTCGCCAACCCGACGCCGGAAATCACGCCGGAACTGGTCAAGAGCGTCCGCGACGACGCCATCATGTGCACCGGCCGTTCGGATTACCCGAACCAGGTCAACAACGTTCTCTGCTTCCCCTTCATTTTCCGCGGCGCCCTCGACGTCGGCGCCACCACCATCACCGAAGAGATGAAGATGGCTGCGGTCAAGGCCATCGCCGAACTGGCGCGTGCCGAACAGTCGGAAATCGTCGCCTCCGCCTACGGCGAGAAGGTCACCGGCTTCGGCCCGGAATACCTGATTCCCCGCCCCTTCGACCCGCGCCTGATCGTCAAGATCGCACCGGCGGTGGCCAGGGCAGGCATGGACTCCGGCGTCGCTACACGGCCGATTCGCGACTGGGATGCCTACGTTCAGGGGCTTAACGAATTCGTCTACCACTCCGGCATGATCATGAAGCCGGTCTTCTCGCAGGCCAAGGCCGCGCCCAAGCGCATCGTCTTTGCCGAGGGAGCGGACGAGCGCGTCCTGCGTGCCGTGCAGGTGGTTTGCGACGAACGCATTGCCCGACCCATCCTGATCGGCCATCCAAGGGAAATTGCCCGGCGCATCGAAGCCGCCGGCTTGCGCATTCGTCAGGGTGACGACTACGAGGTGATTCATGCCGACGACTCGACATTCTTTGACAGCCATTTCGAAGAATTCTGGCAGACCTATCACCGCCTGACCGAGCGCAAGGGTGTCTCACCGGATTTCGCCCGCCGTGAAGTCAGGCGCCGGGCGACGCTGTACGGTTCGCTGATGGTCCATCTCGGCTACGCCGACGGCCTCATTTGCGGCACCTTCGGACGCCACGAAACGCACCGCGAATATGTGCAGAGCGTGATCGGTACCCATGCCGAGCTCGACCGCTATTATTCGATGAACCTGTTGATGCTGCCGGGGCGCACGGTATTCATTGCCGATACCTACATCAACTACGATCCGAACGCCGAGCAACTGGCTGACATGACCCTGCTCGCGGCCGAGGAAATTCGCAACTTCGGCATGCAGCCGAAGGTCGCGTTGCTCTCGCATTCGACCTTCGGGACGGCGGATACACCGACTTCGTTGAAGATGCGCCAAGTGCTGAGCATTCTCAAGCAGCGGGCGCCGGACCTCGAGGTAGAGGGTGAAATGCACGGCGATGCCGCGCTAGACGAGGAAATCCGTCTCGGTGCCTTCCCCAATTCGCGGTTGCGTGGCCAGGCCAACCTGCTGGTCATGCCGACGCTAGACGCGGCCAACATCTCGTTCAACCTGCTCAAGGTGGCGGCCGGCGACAACCTGACCATCGGCCCCATCCTGCTTGGCGCGGCCAAACCGGTGCATATCCTGACGCCAACGGCGACCGTGCGCCGCATCGTCAATATGACTGCGCTCACGGTGGTGGATGCCGGCTGATAAATCAACTTAACTTGTTGTCCTATCTACTTATTTTTGTTGATTTTTGTAACTCTCCTGCTAAACTGGGCTAGAATTCGCTTCGGATTGGCAGGAGATAACGAATGAAACAAGGAATTACGGCAGCCATGCTGCTGAGCGCGTTGCTGGGCTTGGGGCTGGGTGCGCCAAGCCATGCGGCAACCGACGCCAAAAAAACCCAGTCGGCTACCAAGAAGACAAGCGACAAGGCGGCTTCGACCACCAAGCAGTCTTCGTCAAAGACCCAGAAGGCGTCCACCAAGTCCGCTGCGGCGCCCGCCAAGTCATCGTCGAAGTCGGCAGCGCGTGTCGCGCAGAAACCGGCAAGCGAGCCAGTTGCGAAAAAGTCGGTGCACAAGGTCAGCATGACGGATGTGGACCCGCGTCGCCTGATGCTCTACTCGGCTTCGGCGCTGGTCATCGATCAGGAGACCGGGCAGCCGCTGCTGGAAAAGCAGTCTGATGCCGTCGTTCCGATTGCTTCGATTTCCAAGCTGATGACGGCGATGGTCGTTCTCGATGCCAAGCTCGATCTGAACGAAGTCATCGCGATTGGCGACGAAGACGTCGATGGGCTCAAGGGAACGCGTTCGCGTCTGCCGGTGGGAACCACGATGACGCGTGAAACTGCGATGTTGCTGGCGCTGATGTCTTCCGAAAATCGTGCGGCGCATGCACTGGGTCGCCACTACCCGGGTGGCATGCCGGCATTCGTCAAGGCGATGAACCAGAAAGCGCAGGCACTGGGTATGTTCAGTTCGCGCTTCGAGGAGCCGACCGGGCTGTCGAGCAACAACGTGTCGACGGCGAAGGATCTGGCGCGCATGGTGGCTGCTGCTGCCCGTTACCCGGAAATCCGACACTTCTCGACAACTGAAGAGGCGCGCGTGGACCTGAACGGGCATGTCCGCGATTTCCACAACACCAATGCCCTGGTGCGTAGCGACAACTGGGAAATCGGCGTTTCAAAGACCGGCTATATTTCCGAAGCCGGGCGTTGCCTGGTGATGCAGGCACGGGTGGCCGACAAGCCGGTGGTCATCGTTCTTCTCGACTCTGCCGGCAAGATGACGCGGGTCGGCGATGCCAACCGGATCAAGCGCTGGATGGAAAGTGCCAGTCTGACACCCGAGCGTAAACCTGTCTGAACCTTGTACGGTACGTAAGGAAAGGGCTGCTTGCGGGCAGCCCTATTTTTTTGTGCCGGCGTAGCCGAGTGCCTGCGAGACGGCAGCCGCGGTCTTGCGTACCTGGGCAATCCAAGCCGGGTCGTGACGGTCGGTGGGGGCGGAGACCGATAGCGCGGCGACGATGTGACCTTCTTCGTCATGAATGGGTGCGGCAACGCACTTGAGGCCGATTTCGGCTTCCTCGTCGTCTTCGGCGATACCATGCCGCCGCACCTTGTCGAGTTCCTTTTCAAGCGCCCCCAGCGTCGTCAACGAATGCGGCGTCTTTCCGGGCAGGCCCGTGCGCTTGGCGTAGTCGCGAACCTGCTCGGGTGTTTCGGCTGCCAGAAAGAGTTTGCCCAGCGACGTCAGGTGCAGGGGGGCGCGCTCGCCGACCAGATAGACGACACGAACGAGCGAGCGTCCGGAAGAGGTGCGTTCGATATAGACGATTTCGTCGCCATGGCGGGCGCCGAGATTGATCGCCTCGCCAATGGCCTCGTGCAGTTCCTGCATGAAGGGCAAGGCGACTTCGCGCAGGTTGATGCGCGATTTGACGAGGTTGCCGAGTTCGAGCAAACGGATGCCGAGACGATACGTGCCGGCATCCTGGCGCTCGACGAAATTCGCCGCGGTCATGGCGGCCAGAATGCGATGGGCGGTAGATGGATGGAGTCCGGTGGCGCTGGCCAGATGTTTGAGGCTGGCCGGTTCGGGCGACACGGCGAGAGCGTCTAGGAGCGTCATCATGCGCTCGATGACCTGTATCGAACCGGGCGCCTTGGCGGACCCGCTGGCGGTTTCGGACAACTGGATTCCTTTATTGGTGCGGTTTGAGTAGCATTAGCCACTTTCGTTCTTGTGCGCCGCAATATTAGCATGCGCTTGGCCCTCTACGTTACCTGCCTGGTCGACCTGATGCGTCCCGCCGTCGGTTTTGCGGCGCTGCGCCTGCTCGAAGGGGCGGGTTGCGAGGTGGTCGTGCCGCCGGGCCAGACCTGTTGCGGTCAACCCGCCTGGAGTGCCGGAAATCGCAATCTGGCGCGCGATCTGGCGAAGAAGGCGATCGCCGAGTTGGAGCCCTTCGACTACGTGGTGATCCCCTCCGGTTCGTGTGCCGATCACATTCGCAACGTCTATCCGCAATTGCTGGCCGACGATGCAGCGTGGGCGGCACGGGCAGCGGCGGTGGCCGGGCGCAGCTACGAACTGAGCCGGTTCCTTGACGAGATTCTGAACCTCGCCGAATTGCCGGTAGAATTCTCCGGGCGCGTGACCTATCACGATTCCTGCAAGGGGCTGCGTGGCCTTGGCGTCAAGCGTGAGCCCCGGGCCCTGCTGAGCCGGGTGCGTGGCCTGACGCTCACCGAAATGCAGGATTGCGAAGAATGCTGCGGCTTTGGCGGCGCCTTTGCCGTGCGATTCGGCGAGGTGTCCACGGCCATCGTCGACCGCAAGTGCGAGGCGATTGCCGCAAGCGGTGCGGATGCCGTGGTCGGTGGCGATCTCGGCTGCCTGCTCAATATCGAGGGCCGTTTGCGGCGGCGCGGCGATACGCGCACGCAAGTGTTGCATCTGGCCGAAGCGCTGGCCGGCACGGAGCCGGCGTGAGCATAGCAGGCCACTCGCAGGCGATGTTCTTTCAGGCACGGGCGACAGCGCAGGTGCGCAACGCCGGTTTGCAAAAGACGCTTAAGAAAGTCAGGCCGCTGTTCGTCGCCAAGCGCGCCAAAGGCGTGGTCGGGTTGGTTGAGGACGGCTTCGATATTGAGGAACTGCGCGGCGCCTGCGCGGCGATCCGGCGGCGGGTAGTCGACGATCTCGATGTCTGGCTGGAAATTTTCGAGGAACGCGCCAGCGCCAGCGGCGCCGAAGTGCTGTGGGCGCGCGACGGCGGCGAAGTGGCGCGGCTGGTGGTCGACATTGCACAGCGTCACGGCGTGACCAAGGCGGTCAAGTCGAAATCCATGCTCTCCGAGGAGGCGCGCTTGAACGAGGCGCTGAGTGCCGCCGGCATTTGTCCGGTGGAGACGGATCTCGGCGAATACATCGTGCAGCTCGCTGGCGAGACGCCTTCGCACATCATCGCCCCGGCGGTGCACAAGACCATAGGTGAGGTCGAAAGCCTGTTTGCCGAGGCGCACCAGCGGCCACTGCAGGAACGCAGTTCGGCCGACATCCCGGCGATGGCTGCCGAGGCGCGTGCGGTCTTGCGCCAGCATTTCCTGTCGGCCGAAATGGGCATCTCCGGCGCAAACTTCCTGATCGCCGAGAGCGGCTCGGCAGCACTCGTGACCAACGAAGGCAACGGGCGCATGGTGACCACGATGCCTCGTGTGCATGTCGTCATCACCGGCATCGAGAAAATCGTTCCGACGCTGGAGGATTTCTCGACCCTGATGCGCCTGTTGCCGCGCTCGGCGACGGGGCAGAGCATTTCCAATTACGTTTCGCTGTTGACCGGAGCGCGCGGTGCCAATGAGTCCGATGGCCCGGAGAAGACAGTTTTTATCCTCGTCGACAATGGCCGTGCGGCGCTTGCCGGTTCCGATTTTGCAGAGATGTTGCGCTGCATCCGCTGCGGCGCCTGCATGAACCACTGCCCGGTCTACTTTTCGCTCGGTGGGCACGCTTACGGCTGGGTTTACCCCGGGCCGATGGGCTCGGTACTGACGCCGTTGTACACTGGCGTCGAAAACGCGCTCGACCTGCCGCATGCTTCGACCGGCTGCAACCAGTGCGGCAGCGTGTGCCCGGTCAATATTCCGCTACCGGCATTGATGCATCGCCTGCGGGAAATCCAGAACGAGCGCGGCCTGCGCCCGTGGGGCGAGCGCCTGGCGTTGCGCGCCTGGGCCTGGCTGGCCGGGCGGCCGGGTCTTTATCGCTGGGTGAGCCGGCGTATCGCGCGCTACCTGCGCTGGCTGGCCGACGACAGTGGCCGCATTCGCGTTTTCGGACTGGCGCCGGGGTGGACCGAGGGGCGTGACCTGACGCCGCCACCAGGCCCGACTTTTCACGAACTTTACGCAGCAAGAAAGAGAGCTTGAACATGGAATTTGCACCAGAAGGCCCAAAGGCCATCCCGTTGTGGGTCAATGGCCACGCCTATCTGACCGTTACCGATGCCTTCTACGATGTCGTCGACCCGGCGAGCGGTGAAGCCATCTATCGCGTGCCGCTGTGCGGAAACGATGAGGCTGCGGAAGCGGTGGGTGCCGCGCGGGCCGCGCAGCCCGGCTGGGCCGCGTTGCCGCAACAGTCGCGGCAGGCATTTCTGGATGCGTTGGCTGAACGTCTGGACGGCTACGCCGGCCACTTTGCCAAATTGCTGCGCAAGGAAACCGGATTTTCCGAAGAAGCGGCGCAGGCAGAGGTGGCGGCGGCGCTTGCCGCGTTGCGCGGAACGGCAGTTGGCGAAAGCGGTGTGGTCGCCATCGTCGTCGATGCCACGAAGCCGCTGGACGGCTTCGTTGAGGCTGCCGCTAAGGCCTTACGCGGTGGCGCGAGCGTGATCGTCAAGCCGAGCCCGAAGACGCCTTCCGCCGCCTACGCATTGTGCGAACTGTCGGCGCGGGCCGAATGGCCGGCCGGGGTGCTCAATCTGATGCAGGGCGATACCGCCGCCATCGAAGGCTTGTGTGCCGCTGCCATCGACCGCCTGGTCTATGTCGGCGAGCCCGCGCTCGGCGCCCAGGTCGGCGCCATCGTCAGCGCGGCCGGCAAGCCTTGGGCAACGCAGGGGGCGTGATGCACCGCATCGTCTGCCTGGAGCGCGATTCGGTCATCGCCGAATTTCGGCGCCCGGCTTTCCCGCACGACTGGATCGAGTACCCGAAAAGCACTCCGGCGCAGGTGATCGAGCGCCTGCAAGGCGCCACTATCGCCATCGTCAACAAGCTCCCTTTGCCGGCTGCTGCGGTCGACGCCCTGAAAAGCCTGAAAATGGTCGCCGTGTCGGCGACCGGCACCAACATCGTCGACCTCGATGCCTGCCGGCAGCGTGGCATTGTCGTTTCCAACATTCGCGGCTATGCGGACCATACCGTGCCCGAACATGCGCTTGCGCTGCTGCTTGCCCTGTCGCGCAACCTGATCGCCTGGCGGGCGACGGTGCAGGCTGGACGCTGGCAGCAGTCGGATCAGTTCTGCCTGTTCGACCACCCGATCCGCGACTTGCACGGCGCAGCGCTGGGCCTGATCGGCAGTGGCAGCCTGGGCAACGGCGTCGCGCGGCTGGCCGAGGCCTTCGGCATGCGCGTCCTGCGCGCCGAGCGCAAGGGTGCCTCGGTGCTGCGGCCCGGCCACACGGCATTCCACGAGGTCTTGCGCCAGGCGGATGCCATCAGCCTGCACTGCCCGCTGACGCCCGAGACTCAGGGCCTGATCGGCGAAGCCGAGTTGCGGGCGATGAAGCCGACGGCCTTGCTGATCAACACCGCGCGCGGCGGGCTGGTCGATGAGCCGGCATTGATTCGCGCCTTGCAGGAAGGCTGGATCGCCGGTGCGGGGTTCGACGTGATTACCGTCGAACCGCCGCCGCTCGGGCACCCGATGCTGGCGCCGGAACTGCTTGAGCTGCCCAATTTCCTGCTGACGCCACATGTTGCCTGGTCAAGCCGACCGGCCATGCAGGTGCTGGCCGACCAGTTGATCGACAACATCGAAGCCTTCGCGGCCGGGCAGCCGAGAAACCGGGTGGCATGAGCGCGCGCGAGGAAATCCTGCAGCGTGTGCGCGGCGGCCTCGGCAAGGGCGATTTGGCGGGGCGCCGGGCCGCGGCCGAGTCTCTGGTGCGTAACCCGGTGCACGGCCCGCAGCCACGGCTGGATGCCGACCTCACGCGGCGTTTTGCGAGCAAGGCGCGGTACCTGGCGAGTAGCGTCGAGCATGTTGATTGTCTGGCGCAAGTGCCGACGGCGGTCGCGCGTTATCTGGCCGACCAGGGCTTGCCGCTGCTGGCCGTGGCGACCGGCGATGTCGCGGGATTCGACTGGCCGGGTTCCGGTGTCGAGATCGCCGTGCGGGTTGCGGTCGACGCTGACAAAACCGGCATTTCCGGATGCTTCTGCGCCATCGCCGAAACCGGCACGCTAATGCTGCTCGCCGGCCCGCAAACGCCGGGCAGCGTCAGCCTGCTGCCGGAAACCCACATTGCCATCGTCCCGGTCGGCCGCATCGTCGCGACGATGGAGGACGCCTTCGCGCTGCTGCGAGCCGAACACGGCAAGCTGCCGCGCGCCGTCAATTTCATCTCCGGGCCCTCACGGACCGGCGACATCGAACAAACCATCGTCCTCGGCGCCCACGGGCCATGCCGGGTGCACCTGATCCTGGTGGGGGAGAACTCATGAGCATCACCTTTGCCGTGCGCGGCGACTATATCCAGCTCGACCAACTGCTCAAGGCCACCGGCCTGTGCGAATCCGGCGGCGCAGCGCACGCCGCCATCGCCGAGGGGCGGGTGAAGGTGGATGCTGCGGTAGACACGCGAAAAAGGGCAAAAATGCGGCCCGGCCAGACGGTCAGCTTTGCCGGTGAAACGATCCTGCTGGTGGCCGAGGGCGCCTAGCCACCGGGAAGCTCAGTCCAGCCAGCAGATCGGCGAGGCGAGTTCCGGGCGCTTTCCCGGACGGTCGGCATAGTGGCGGGCGATGGCCGCCAGGTCGGCGTCGCGGTCGCCGGTCAGGGTCAGGTAGGCGAGGATGCCGCCTTCGCGCCGTGCGTAATCCATGAAGCCGAGCGCGACCGGCACTTGCGCGGCGAGTGCCATGCGGTAGAAGCCGCTCTTCCAGCCGGCGGTCAGGCTGCGCGTGCCTTCCGGCGCGATTGCCAGCGTGAAGCGTTGGCGAGCGGCAAACTCGGCGACCATCTGTTCGACGAAGCCGGTGCGTTCGCGGCGATTGACCGGAACGCCACCCATCTTCCTGAGCAGGCCGCCGATGGGCGGGCGAAACATGCTGTCCTTGCCTGCCCAGTGTGCGTCGAGCCCGAGGGCAAGCTTGACCAGCAGGGCGTAGAAGGCGTCCCAGTTCGAGGTGTGGGGGTAAGCGATGAGGACCGCTTTCAGGGGGCGTTCGGGCGGCGCGACGGCTTTCCAGCCGAGCAGCGCGAGCAGCCAGGTGGCGATGGTTTTCAGCATGATGGCGTATTTTGGGCGGGCGATTTTTCAGGGAGCCAGCGGATCGGCGAGGCGAGTTCGGGGCGCCGGCCACGCCTGCCCGCGTAGGTTTCGGCAATGCGCGCTAGGTCCTGGTCGGGGTCGCCGCTCAATTCGAGGCAGGCGATGATGCCCGCTTCCTTGCGCGCGTAGTCGATCGTGGATAGGAGCAGCGGCACCCCGGCACCGACGGCGATTCTGTAAAACCCTGATTTCCAGCCCGGGGTCAGGCTGCGCGTTCCCTCAGGCGTGATGCCGAGGATGAAGTCGTCGCGCTTTGCGAACTGTTCGATCATCTGCGCGACCACGTTGGACTGGGTGCGCCGGTTGACTGGGATGCCGCCAAGGCGTTTCATGATGCCGGCGAATGGCCAGCGGAAGGCGACATCCTTGGCCATCCAGTTGACGCTGGCGCCGAGCGCGAAATTGGTCAGGAGGCCGTAGAAGGCGTCCCAGTTCGAGGTGTGCGGGTACTCGATGAGCACAGCCTTTCGCGGCCGCCCGGGAAGGTCGAAGTAGCTCCAGCCGCAGAGCGTGAGGACGAAGCGGGAAATGATCCGGAGCATGATTCAGGTCATCTTGACGACGATGTCGTGCAGCGTGTTGGCGCAGTTGGCCATGCGGTCGGCGGCGTTGGACAGATGGCGGTAGATTTCGCGGCGCTTGAACATGTTGATGTAGTCGTCGCCCTGGAAGAGTTCGGCGATCGCCCGCCGGTAGGCTTTCTCCACCTTGCGCTCGGCCTTGCGCGCGCTGTCGGCATCGGCAGCGGCCGTCGCCGGTTGTTTGGCAAGATGTGCGAAACCCAGCGCCAGCGCATCGGTGCCAAGCTTGATGTGCATTGCCATTTCGAGACTGTGCTTGTCGGGCGCGACGCCGAGCACGTCCATTTCGCTGACCGTGCTCTTGCAGTAATTGACGATCTCGTCGAGGTCGATGATGGCGCGATGCAGGTCTTCGCGGTCGATCGGCGTCGAGAACGCCTCGTTCAGCGTGTGCAGGTTGCGGATCTTGATGCGGTCGGCTTCGTGCTCGTCCTGACGGATCAGGGTGCCGATCGCCGCCTCGCCGCTTTCCATGAACTCGACGAGCAGGCCGGTGGTATGGGCGACATGCTCGCATTGTTCGGTCAGCAGGCTGAAGAAATCCGGCATCTTCGGGAATACCCGCTCGAACAGGCGACGGAAGATGGATGGCTGGTCGTTCATCGCAGGCCTCCGAGAAAGAGATTGGCCAGGGCGTATGCCTGGATGGCGGCGAGGGCGGCGCCGGGAATGGTGATGATCCAGGTCACGGCGATGTCCTTGGCCTTGGCCCAGCGCACCGCGCGCGGGCGTTCCGAGGCGCCAATGCCCATGATCGAGGTGGCGACCACGTGCGTCGTCGACACCGGCGCGCCGCCGAGCGAGGCGGCGAGGATGACGCTAGCCGAGGTCAATTGCGAGCCGAGGGCATGAATCGGCCGCACGCGGTAGATGGCGAAGCCGAGCGTGCGGACGATGCGCCAGCCGCCGGACATGATGCCGAGCGTGATCGCCGAGGCGCAGGCGAGCATGACCCAGAACGGCACCTCGAAACGCGGGATGAAGCCGCCGAGCAGCAGCACCAGGGTCAGGATACCCATGCTCTTCTGCGCGTCGTTGGCGCCGTGTGAAAAGGCGAGGCCGGCGGCAGTGACGAACTGCAGGCCGCGCAGGCGGGAGTTGGCGGCCGGGTTGGCCGCCATCAGCAGCGCGGTGAGCAGGCGATGCATCAGGAAGCCGAGCCAGAAGCCGATCAGCGGCGACAGCAGCAAGGCCGCCAGCACCTTGACGATGCCGGTAACGTGGCCCTGCAGCAGTTCGCCGAAACCCCAGACGACGTGATCGCTGCCGACCGAGACGGTGACGGCGCCGATCAGCCCGCCGACCAGCGCATGCGATGACGACGACGGGATGCCGAAATACCAGGTGACGAGATTCCAGACGATGGCGCCAAGCAGCCCGCAGAGCAGGATGGAGAGCGACAGCAGCGGGGCCACACCGTCGAGGGCGACGAACTTGCCGATGGTGTCGGCGACGGCGGTGCCGCCGAGCAAGGGGCCGAGGAACTCGAAGACGCCGACGATGATCACCGCCTGGGCCGGCGTCATGGCGCGCGAGGCGATGACGGTGGCGACGATGTTGGCGGCGTCGTGAAAGCCGTTGGTGTAATCGAAGAGCAGCACGATGACGACAGTCAGCGCCGCCAGCATGACGATGTGCTCAGCCATTTGCGATGTCCCGGTCGCAGGTTTTCTTGTTTTTTATTGCCATGAACCAGTATAGCGCCGATGCACTTTCCCGGTGTTTGCCGGTGTCGGTTGCGGTCGACAGCGTAAAATAAGCAAATTCTGAATTACTGGGTGGCGAGGATGGAAATCGCGGAATTTGCCGAGCCTTTTCTCATCAGCCTGCGCCGGGCAAATGGTTTGCGCAGCGCATGATCGAGGGCTTGCTGACCTTTCTCGCCGCGGGCTGGCTTGGCGGAAACTGGCTTATCCGGCGCGGATTGCGGGCGCCGCGTGTCGCCGATGACGCCACGCCCGGCGGTGTGGCCTGGCAGGCCGTGGAAATTCCGACGGCTAACCGCAAAATCCTGCGTGGCTGGTGGATTCCCTCCGGCGATGGGGCGCCGGCGCTGGCCGTCGTTCATGGCTGGGGTGGCAATGCGGCGATGATGCTGCCGCTGGTGGGTGCTTTGCATGACGCCGGCTACGGGTTGCTGCTGTTTTCGGCACGCAACCACGGCGCCAGCGATGGCGACACCTTTTCGTCATTGCCGCGCTTTGCCGAAGATCTCGAACATGCCTTCGACTGGTTGCGAGGGCGGTCCGAGGTCGATGCGCGACATGTCTCGTTGCTTGGGCATTCCGTGGGCGCCGGGGCGGCGTTGCTCGTTGCAGCGCGGCGGCGGGAGGTAGCGGCCGTTGTCAGCCTCTCCGCCTTTGCCCACCCTGAGGGCATGATGCGCCGCTGGCTGCGCTGGAAAGGAATCCCTTACCTGCCCCTCGGCTGGTACGTTCTGGCTTATGTCCAGCACGTCATCGGTCATCGCTTCGACGACATCGCGCCACAGCACACGATCGCCAACATTGCCTGCCCGGTGTTGCTGGTGCATGGCAGCGAGGACGAAACGGTGCCGGTCGGTGATGCCCAAGACATTCTCGCGGCTGCCCGCCCTGGATCGGCTCGCTTGCTGTTGATACCTGGGCATCACGAGGGCTTTGACGATATTGCCGGCCCTTTGACCGAGGTCGTCAAGTTTCTCGATCGGGCCAGTGGACGTTGATGTAAGTCGCCTCACGGGCGGTGAATTTCCACGATAATCGAGGCATGGATGAACGTCGCAAAGATATTCGTGTTCGTGCCCGGATCCCGTGCAACTTGATGGTTTCCGCCACTGGCAAACGCTTTTCGGGAAACACCAGGAATATTTCGTTCGGTGGTGCCGAGTTCGAGGCTAGTGAATCGCTGATTCGCGCCGGGCAGGCGGTGGTCGTCGGCACGCCGGTGATCGTCAGTTTCATGCTGCGCCGGGGCGGCAATTATCTGGAACTGAAAATGCCCTGCCGCGTGCGTTTCGTAGCGGCCAATTACGCCGGCCTGGAATTCACGGCCTCTATGCCGACGCCAGAGGAGCGGGCGGCATTGCGGACGATGCTGGAAACCCGTTCGAACCGGCTCGATTAGCCGAACGACGCTGCGCTCAGCAGCCGCTCCCTTCCGGGAGGCGCGAAAAACCGAAGCCGCCGGCGTTGCCGCTGGCTGGCTGGATGCAGATCGTCATGTTGAGCGCGCTGGCCGAACGCCGCAGGTCGCTCGGGAAGGGGGCGAATGGCACTGCCTTGTCGACCACCGACTTGACGAAAGCGATCTGATCTTTCTGGTCGCCGGCATTGACGATGTTGAAGCTCTTGAGTGTGCCGTCCGGATTCAGCTTGACCTGCACCGAGGCTCGCTTGACACCCAGCGTGCGCGGGTCGTTGCGCACGAAGCTGGCGCTTTTGTTGAGTTTCCTGACCAGCGCGTCGAGATACATTTCCAGGCTGAACGGATCGACCGGCTGGGCATTGGGCAGCAGTTCCAGGATTTCGCTGCCTTCACGGTCCTGCTTGCCCTGCTGCCGCGCGAATTCGCGCGCCATCGACAGCGAGCGCTGGGCGAGATCCGGGCGCGGCGCGGCCTTGGCCTGGCTTTCCAGTTCGCGCAGGAAGTCGTTCATCTCGGCCTTCTGCGCCACGGTCCACTTCGGCGCCGTCTGGTTTGCCGCCGAACCCTGCGGTTTGTTGATCGCCAGCACCGGCCGCTTGGCCTGCTGCGGTTTGGTGGGCGCCGGCTTGTTGGGGGCGGCAGCCGGCGGGGTGACGGTGGCGGTCTGCGGCTTCTGGGTTGGCGAGGCGAGGCTGGCTTCCAGCCGCGTGGCCGGTGGCCGGGAAACCGGCTTCTCTTTCTCGGGTATCAGCAGAATGGCGCAATGCAGGGCGAGAGAAAGCGCCAGCGCGATGTACAGCGCGCGCTGTTTGCGGTCGGTGTCCTGAGCGAGCTGGCGCTTCAGCTCGGCAATCTCGAGGAGCAACGCGCGCTGCGTGCTGGATGAATCCTGAACGAGCATCGGCCGGATTCTAATCTGCCCGGCCCGACACGGTCGACTGCGCTGCTTGCGCCATGGGGTAAAAAAACATTAAGATTGGCAAACAGTTTAACGATTATTGAAATATGAAATTAAATCTCGCAGTGACTGCGCTGGGAGCGTTGGCTCACGAGACCCGGTTGCAAATCTTTCGTCTGCTGGTGCAGGCCGGGGCGTCCGGGCTGTCGGTCGGCAAGATTGCCGACGCATTGGCCATCGAGGCCAACGGGCGCCTGACCTTTCATCTCAAGGAACTGGTCGCCGCCGGGCTCGCCAGTTCGCGGCAGGAGGGGCGGTTCGTTTTTTATGCGGCCGATTATCCGGCGATGAACGAACTGCTGCGTTACCTGACCGAGGATTGCTGCGGCGGCCTCGGTTGCCAGGAAATCGTCGAAACCTGCAACGCGGAGCATTGCGCATGAAGGCTTTCAACGTTCTGGTGTTGTGCACCGGCAATTCGGCCCGCTCCATTCTCGGCGAGGCCTTGTTCAACCATCTCGGCAAAGGGCGTGTCCGCGCTTTTTCGGCGGGAAGTCAGCCAAGCGGCAAGGTCAATCCGGTGGCGCTCGAAACGCTTGCGGCGCATGGCGTGCCATGGCCGAACGCCGGCCATCCGCGCAGCAAGTCGTGGGAGGAGTTTTCCGGTTCCGAGGCGCCGCAAATGGATTTCATCTTTACCGTCTGCGCCAGCGCGGCGGGCGAGGCTTGCCCGATCTGGCCGGGGCATCCGGCGACGGCGCACTGGGGGATAGCCGATCCGGCGCATGTCGAGCCGCCGGAT
>JAEUOH010000027.1 GCA_016790845.1 Dechloromonas sp. | reverse complement strand
GGCTTTCTTGACGATGGCTTCGAGATCGAGGGCTTCGTATTCCGTGCCCTTGATCAGGTTGTTCAGGTTGGTGACGTAGGCCTGATGGTGCTTGGCATAGTGGTAGTCGAATGTCTCTGCCGACATGTGCGGGGCGAGCGCATCCTTGGCAAAGGGCAGTTGGGGCAGTTGATGTTCCATTGTTTTCTCCGTTGTCGAGGGGGGTGAAGCAAAAATTCTATTTGGGTTTGAGCTGCGCGACAACCTGATTGACGGTTGCGAGAGCGGCGCCCTTGGCGAAATTGAGATTGAGCACGGTACCTGGGTGCAATTCGCCGGCATCGCGAACCGCACGTCCGTTCTCATCGAATGCCAGCGCGTAGCCACGATTCAGTACCGTTTGCGGATCGAGCTGTATCAGACTGGCCCCAAGCTGATTTAGTTTCGCTTCGGTGCTGGATAGTTGTTGTCGAACTGCATTGTTCAAACGGTATTGCAAATGCGAGAGGTGATCGCGTCTGCCTTCCAGACGCGGACGGTGGCCACGCAGACGGTGATCAAGCGTGGTCAGACGTTGCTGTTGGCCGGCGATCTGATGGGTTTGCGCTAGTGCGAGTCGTTCCTTAAGTCGAACGATGGCTTCGCGCCGTTGGCGAATACGCTCGGCAGGGTGGGTCAATCTGGCGGCAAGCCAGTCGAGCCGTTGGCTTTTCTCGGCCAACTCGCGCTCCAACTGGCGACCGATACGGCGCTGGAACTGCTGCAGGGTGGCGAGCAGGGCTTCGCGATCCGGGCTGAGCAACTCAGCGGCGGCAGTCGGGGTCGCTGCCCGCAGGTCGGCGGCAAAGTCGGCGATGGTGAAATCGGTCTCGTGGCCGACCCCGGAAATGACGGGCAGGGCACTGGCGCGAATTGCGCGCGCCACGATTTCCTCGTTGAACGACCACAGATCTTCGATGCTGCCGCCGCCCCGGCAAAGAATGATGGCATCGCAATCGCTCGCGGAGGCCTGATGCAAGGCGTCGGCAATTTTCTCGGCCGCTCCATCTCCCTGTACCGGCGTCGGAAAGAGATCGATGCGAACCTGCGGCGCGCGACGCTGCAACGTGCTCAGCACATCACGCAAGGCGGCTGCCTGAAGGCTGGTGACAATGGCAAGGGCGCGTGGGTGCTGAGGCAGGGGGCGCTTGCTTTCCGGCGCAAAAAGTCCTTCCGCCTCCAGCTTTGCCTTCAGGCGCAGAAAGCGTTCGAAAAGGTCACCTTGTCCGGCGCGGCGAACAGCCTCCACGTTGAGTTGGAATTCACCTCGGGGCTCGTAGAAGGAAACCAGCGTTCGCGCTTCGATCTGCTGGCCGTTCTCCAGCCGCCAGCCAAGCAACTGGGCGCGGTTGCGCCACATGACACAGCGCACTTGGGACGAAGCATCCTTGAGGGAAAAATACACGTGTCCGGAGGCTGCGTAGGTCAGGTTGGAAATTTCGCCGCCAACCCAGGTCAGCGGAAAGCTCGACTCCAGGCAATCACGCACCATGCGGTTAAGGCTGGAGACGCTGAGTACCGGATTTGCTGACGGGGCAGTGCTGGATTCGGGCATGTTGGTGATTGTACCCCGGGGTTGCCGAACATGGTCGCTGGTCAACTTCGGCAAATTTATATAAATAATTGATTTTTAGTGATATTAAACAATGTGCCCAGTTTTCGGGCAGTGTAGGCGCAAGCCTTTGTCCATGTGGTTTTTGGGCACTTGATGACAGCCTGTTCACAGACTTATCCACAGCTTCTGGGGATAAGCCGGGGACGGCGCATTTTGCGGGGCTTGCCGACTGGCGGGGCGAGAGGCAGAATGACGGGCTACTAGACAAGCAAGGATTCTCAGTGTTAGCCATTATTCAAAGCGCCGGTTGGCCCATTTATCCGCTGTTGCTGGCTTCCATTATTTCGGTCGCCTTGATCATCGAGCGCCTCGTGGCGTTGCGACGTTCCAAGGTGGTGCCGTCGGGATTGCTGCAGCGTGCCGTCGGGGAATTCAAGCGGGGCGGCAATAACGACCGCATAATTGAGGATCTTGAGCGCCATTCGCCGCTTGGGCGGGTACTGGCAGCCGGCCTGCGCAATGTCGGCTCGTCACGTGAAGTGATGAAGGAGTCGATCGAGGAGGCGGGGGCTGCCGTTTCCCATGAGCTGGATCGCTATCTGACGACCTTGGGCACCATTGCCTCGATCAGTCCGTTGATGGGCTTGTTCGGTACCGTGGTCGGGATGATCGAGATTTTTGGTTCCCAGTCCCCGAGCGGTTCCAATCCGCAGCAACTGGCCCACGGCATTTCCATCGCGCTGTACAACACGGGGTTTGGCTTGGTCATCGCCATTCCGAGCCTGATTTTCTGGCGACATTTCCGGGCGCTGGTCGACGGCTTTGTCGTCGAAATGGAGCAACAGGCAGTTCGCCTGGTCGAGTTCATGCACGGCGACCGGAAGTAAGACATGAATTTTCAACGCGGCCGTAGCCGGGAAGAGCCGGAAATCAACCTGATTCCGATGATCGATGTCCTCTTGGTCATCATCATCTTCCTGATGTTGACCACCACCTATTCCAAGTTTTCCGGGCTCGAGATCAATCTGCCGACTGCCGACGCCAGCAAGCAGAACGAACAGCCGAATGAGATCGATGTCGCGGTGACCGCAAGCGGCCAGATTTTGATCAATAAATCGCCGTTGACCGCAGCAGACATCAAGAGCATTTCCGATGCATTGCGAAGGGCGGCGGGCACGCGCCAGGATCCGATCATCGTCATCAATGCCGATGCCAAGGCCACCCATCAGAGCGTCATCGATGTGATGCAGGCGGCGCAGACGGCCGGTTTCCCGCATATTTCCTTCGCCACCCAAGCCCCACGCTGATGGTGGGCCGCTGGTTGCAGCGTCAATGGTTCGAGCAACGCCGGCTTTCGCCGGCGTTGTGGCTTCTGGCGCCGCTGGCCGGGCTCTATGCGGCGGTGGCGGCGCGCAACCGCCGTCAGGCGCGGCCTGAACGCCTGCCTGTGCCGGTCATCGTTGTCGGCAACATCACGGTGGGTGGTGCCGGCAAGACGCCCCTGACACTCTGGTTGACCGGACAGTTGAAATTGCGTGGTTGGCGTCCCGGGATCGTCAGTCGCGGGTATGGCGGCAAGGAAAGCTTTCCGCGCCCGGTCAGGGGCGACTCGGTTGCGGTCGACGTCGGTGACGAGCCAATTTTGCTCGCCCGGAGAAGTGGTGCGCCGGTTTGGGTCGGGCGTGACCGTGTGGCTGCCGGGCGCGCCTTGCTGGCAGAACACCCGGAGGTGAATGTCATTCTCTGTGATGACGGCCTGCAGCATTACCGACTGGCGCGCGACGTGGAGCTGGCGGTCTTTGACGGGCGTGGCATAGGCAACGGCTGGCGGCTGCCGGCCGGGCCGATGCGTGAGCCACTGAGTCGGCTTTCCGAGGTCGATGCAGTGATCTGCAATGGCGCTGCAGACCAACGCCTGCCGTTCGTGCCGCCGCGATTCACGATGCAGTTGCGGGCGGGGGATTTCTACCGCCTCGACGATCCGCAGCAGCGCTGTTCCGCTGCCAGTCTTGCCGGGCGCAGTTTGCACGCGCTGGCGGGGATAGGCGATCCCGGGCGTTTTTTTCGCACGCTGGAAGCGCTCGGTCTGCAGTTCGAGCCTCACCCCTTTCCCGACCATCACCCGTACAGCGCCGCCGATCTGGTTTTTGCCAAAGATGCGGTGCTGCTGATGACCGAAAAGGATGCAGTAAAATGCGCTGGACTGACCGTCGGCGAAACTTGGGTTTTGCCGGTCGAGGCCGAGCTTTCGCCGGCCCTTATTGATCTTATTCTGGAGAAACTTCGTGGACGCCAGGTTGCTTGATATCCTCGTCTGCCCGATCTGCAAGGGCAATCTCGACTACCGCAAGGCCGAACAGGAACTGGTTTGCAAACCCTGCAAACTGGCGTACCCGATACGCGACGATATCCCCATCATGCTTGAAGACGAAGCGCGGCAACTATCGGCGGACGAGTAGCGTGAAGGGGCTCGCCTTCAAGGTTGTGATACCGGCGCGCTATGCCTCGACGCGGCTACCGGCGAAGCCTTTGCTCGACCTTGGCGGAAAGCCGATGGTGGTGCGCGTTGCCGAGCGGGCCAGGCTGTCTGGTGCCGAAGAGGTCTGGGTAGCGACTGATCATCCGGAGGTGCGTTCGGTTGCCGAAGCACATGAGGTCGCCGCGCTGATGACACGCAGCGATCACCCGACCGGCACCGACCGTCTGGCGGAGGTCGTCGAGCAGCGAGGCTGGAGTAGCGACACGATCGTCGTCAATGTCCAGGGCGACGAACCGTTGATAGAACCGGAGGTCATCGTGCAGACCGCCCGACAACTGGCGGCGAGTGGCGCCGACATTGCGACCGTCGCCCACCCGATTCTAGAAGCGGCCGATTTTTTCAATCCGAACGTGGTCAAGGTCGTTTGTCGCGCCGACGGCGACGCGGCATATTTCTCGCGCGCCCCGATCCCCTATGCGCGCGATCATTTCGCCATGGAAAACGGCGGCGAGACATTGCCTGCCGGATTTCCCGCCTATCGTCATGTCGGCCTTTACGCCTATCGTGCCAGTTTTTTGAAGGCTTACGCCGGGTTGAGCGTGGCGCCCACCGAACAATTCGAGTCACTGGAGCAATTGCGCGCTCTGTGGCATGGCTATCGAATCAGCGTGACGCTGATCGACGCCGCACCTGCGCCGGGTGTCGATACGCCCGAAGATGCCGAGCGGATGCGCAAACTGTTTGACCGAGCCTGAAATAGCGAGTAATTTTTCGCTCTTAGAGAACGGTTGACCAAGACACCGATAAAAATATTTTTTCGCTACACAAACCGAGGGACTTTTCATGAAATTGATTCTGTTGGGCGCGCCTGGCGCCGGCAAGGGCACGCAAGCCACGTTCATTTCCAAAAAATTTGGCATTCCCCAGATTTCGACCGGCGACATGCTGCGCGCCCAGGTCAAGGCCGGCACGCCGCTTGGCCTCGAAGCCAAGAAGCACATGGATGCCGGTGGTCTGGTGCCGGATGCGGTCATCATCGGCATGGTCAAGGATCGCCTGACCCAGGACGATTGCAAGAACGGTTATCTGTTCGACGGGTTTCCGCGCACGATTCCGCAAGCAGAGGCCATGAAGGAAGCCGGTGTGCCGATCGAGTTCGTACTCGAAATCGACGTGCCGGACAGCGATATCATCACGCGCATGGCGGGCCGTCGTGCCCACCTTGCATCGGGTCGCACCTACCACGTGGTGTTCAACCCGCCCAAGGTCGAAGGCAAGGATGACGTGACCGGCGAGCCGCTGGTGCAACGCGACGACGACAAGGAAGAAACCGTCAAGAAGCGTCTGGATGTCTATCATTCACAAACCAAGCCGCTGGTCGATTTCTATTCCAAATGGTCGGCATCGGGCGATGCCAAGGCGCCCAAGGTCAAGAAGGTGGCCGGTGTCGGCAGCGTCGATAGCATCACTGCGAGCGTTTTCGACGCGCTGAAGTAAGGAGCGAAGCATGGCGGTGAAAAATGCCTTCTACGCGCAGTCAGGGGGCGTGACCGCCGTCATCAACGCGACGGCGTGCGGGCTGATCCAGGAAGCACGCCGTCATCCCGACAGGATCGGCAAGGTGCTGGCCGGCCGCGACGGCATCATCGGCGCGCTGACCGAGGATCTGATCGACACCTGTCTGGAATCCGACGCCGATATTGCCCGCCTGCGCACCACGCCGGGCGGCGCTTTCGGCTCCTGCCGCTACAAGCTGAAGAGTCTCGAAGAGCATCGTGCCCAGTACGAGCGACTGATCGAGGTCTTCCAGGCGCACGACATCGGGTATTTCTTCTACAACGGCGGCAACGATTCGATGGACACTGCCTGGAAAGTGTCCCAGATCGCCGAGAAGATGGGTTACCCAGTGGTTTGCGTTGGCGTTCCCAAGACCGTCGACAACGATTTGCCGCACACCGACTGCTGTCCGGGTTTCGGATCGGTGGCCAAGTATGTCGCCACCTCGATCCGCGAGGCCGGATACGATGTGGCATCGATGGCGCGGACATCGACCAAGATTTTCGTCCTCGAAGTCATGGGACGCCATGCCGGCTGGATCACTGCCGCCTGCGGGCTGGCTTCGGAAAAGACCGGCGAGCCACCGCACATCCTCCTCTTTCCCGAAGTGCCGTTCGATCCGGAACGTTTTCTGGTGCGCGTCGACGAATGCGTCAAGCTTTATGGCTACTGCACCGTGGCGGTTTCCGAAGGTCTGGCCGATGCCACAGGAAAACTGATCGCCGACTCAGGTACCAAGGACGCTTTTGGCCACTCGCAGTTGGGCGGTGTCGGGCAGATGGTGGCGCAGTTGATCAAGGACAGGCTTGGCTTCAAGTATCACTGGGCACTGGCCGACTATCTGCAGCGCTCGGCGCGCCACCTGGCATCGCGTACCGATGTCGAGCAGGCGCATGCCCTGGGAGTTGCTGCGGTCGACCTCGCTTTGCAGGGCAAAAACGCGGTGATGGCAACCATCGAGCGCATCGCCGATTCTCCGTACCGCTGGAAGATCGGCGATGCGCCCTTGAAGGACATCGCCAACGTCGAGCGCAAGATGCCGGCAGAGTTCATTACCGCCGACGGATTCCACATTACCGATGCATGTCGGGTTTATCTGCAGCCGTTGATCGAAGGCGAAGAGCCGCCGCCTTATCGCAATGGTTTGCCTGATTATGTGCGTTTGAAGAACGTTACCGTGGCAAAAAAGCTGGGGGCGTTCAAAGTGTAATTTCGTGTTGTAAACCAAGGGAGGAAGAACGATGTCTACAGCGTTGTTACTGGCGCTAATCTGCGCCATATTGGCGGTACTGTATGGCTGGATTTCCAGCCGGCAGATTCTTGCATTGCCGGCAGGTAACGAGCGAATGCAGGAAATTGCCAAGGCCATCCAGGAGGGCGCATCCGCTTACCTGGCGCGTCAATACAAGACGATAGCGATGGTTGGCGGCCTGTTGTTTCTGGTCATCGCTTTCGTACCCAAGCTGGGCATTTCGACCGCGGTTGGGTTCCTGATCGGCGCCGTGCTTTCGGGCGCCGCCGGCTTCATCGGCATGAACGTCTCGGTGCGCGCCAACGTGCGCACCGCCGAAGCGGCGCGCGGCGGTATCGCCCCGGCGCTCGATGTGGCCTTCAAGGGCGGCGCGATTACCGGCATGCTGGTCGTCGGCCTCGGCCTGCTCGGCGTTGCCGGCTACTACGCCGTGCTACGCATGGGGGGCGCAAGCGACCTGCACCACATGATCGAACCGCTCGTTGGCCTCGCCTTTGGTTCCTCGTTGATTTCCATCTTCGCCCGTCTTGGTGGTGGCATCTTCACCAAGGGCGCCGACGTCGGCGCCGACTTGGTGGGCAAGGTCGAAGCCGGTATTCCGGAGGATGACCCGCGTAACCCGGCGGTGATCGCCGACAACGTTGGTGACAATGTCGGCGATTGTGCCGGCATGGCGGCCGACCTGTTCGAAACCTATGCGGTGACGGTTGTTGCCACGATGGTGCTGGCGGCGCTGATCATCAAGACGTCGCCTGGCCTTGGCGAGAATCTGTTGCTCTACCCGCTGGCGTTGGGTGGCGTCTCGATCATCGCTTCGATTATCGGTTGCATGTTCGTCAAGGCGGCCGAGGGTGGCAAGATCATGTCGGCGCTGTACCGCGGTTTGGCTGTCGCCGGCATTCTGGCGCTGGTTGCCTATTACCCGGTCACTTCGTGGCTGATCGGCGCCGGTGACCCTGTCGCCAAGATCACTACCATGAGCATGTTCGGTTGCTCGATCATCGGCCTGTTGCTCACCGCAGCGCTGGTCTGGATCACCGAGTATTACACCGGCACCGAGTATGGCCCGGTCAAGCACGTTGCAGCCTCCTGCCAGACCGGTCATGCGACCAACATCATCGCTGGTATCGGCGTTTCGATGAAGGCTACCGCTTGGCCGGTGCTCTCGGTCTGCGCAGCAATCTTTGCTGCCTACACGATGGGCGGTCTGTTTGGCATCGCCATCGCTGCGACCTCGATGCTTTCGATGGCCGGTATCGTCGTCGCACTTGACGCCTACGGGCCGATCACCGACAACGCCGGTGGTATTGCCGAAATGTCGGGTTTGCCCAAGGAGGTTCGCGACGTTACCGACCCGCTTGATGCCGTTGGCAACACCACCAAGGCCGTGACCAAGGGCTACGCCATCGGCTCGGCCGGTCTCGCCGCACTGGTGCTTTTCGCTGACTATACGCACGGCCTTGAAGCGGCCTCGGGCAAAGTGTTCACCTTTGACCTGTCCAATCACCTTGTGATCATCGGCCTCTTCATCGGCGGCCTGATTCCTTACCTCTTTGCTGCCATGGCGATGGAGGCCGTGGGACGCTCGGCCGGCGCCGTAGTTGTTGAGGTGCGTCGCCAGTTCAAGGAAATCCCGGGGATCATGGAAGGGACGGCCAAGCCCGATTATTCCCGTGCCGTGGATATGTTGACCGTGGCAGCGATCAAGGAAATGATGATTCCCTCCATCTTGCCGGTCGCGGTGCCCATTGTCGTCGGCCTGGTGCTCGGCCCGGTGGCACTTGGCGGCCTGCTCGTCGGTACCATCGTGACCGGTCTGTTTGTCGCCATTTCGATGACCACCGGCGGCGGCGCTTGGGACAATGCCAAGAAATACATCGAGGACGGCAATTTCGGCGGCAAGGGCTCCGACGCGCACAAGGCGGCGGTGACTGGCGATACTGTCGGCGACCCCTACAAGGATACGGCCGGCCCTGCAGTCAACCCGCTGATCAAGATCATTAATCTGGTCGCGCTGCTCATAGTGCCGCTGATGGTCTAAGCTGAATTGTTTGGGCAAAAGGCGGCTACGGCCGCCTTTTTTGTCAGATTTTTCACAGGAGGGTGTCGGGGGCTGGGCTAGAATGCGCCGGATATGGAGCAGGCATGAACGAATCACAAACACAGTCGCCGGCAATTGCTGCGATCGATGGTAAACCGGGCGTACGCGAGGATCTTTTGCACCATGACCCTCTGCTTGATTGCCTGGTCGAACTGTCGCGTTACCACGGACGTCCGAGTACTCGAGCCGCACTGACTGCCGGTCTGCCGCTCGAGAAGGGTGCGCTGACCCCGTCACTTTTTGCGCGTGCAGCTAGCCGAGCAGGGTTGTCAGCCAAGGTCGTGCGCCGTCCTTTGGAGCGCATCGATCCGGCCTTGCTGCCCGTGGTTCTGCTGATTTCCGGTGAAGAGGCTTGCGTCCTTCTGGGCTGGGACGAGTCTGGCGACACGGCACGTCTGTTGTTTCCGGAAACAGGGCAGGGTTCGGTTCAGCTTTCGCGAGAGGAATTGCTACGGCGCTATGCGGGCATAGCGATTTTTGCGCGCCCGCATTTCCGCTTCGATCAACGTACCCCCGAAGTTGGCGAAGTTCGCCTGCGCCACTGGTTCTGGGGGGCGCTTGCCGAACAGTGGCCAGTCTATCGTGACGTGCTCGGCGCGGCGCTACTGATCAACGTAATTGCGTTGGCCATGCCCTTGTTTTCAATGAATGTCTATGATCGGGTGATTCCCAATCGGGCTTTGGAAACACTGTGGGTACTGGCGTTGGGCGTGATCCTGCTGTTTGCTGTCGACCTGATGCTGCGGTTGTTGCGGGGGTACTTCATCGATCTGGCGAGTGCGCGTATCGACATGCAGTTGTCCGCCAAAATCATGGATCGCGTCCTGGGGGTACGCATGGAGGCGCGCCCGGCAGCGGTGGGTGCTTTTTCGTCCAATCTGCGCTCCTTCGAGTCGGTGCGCGATTTCATTACGTCTGCTTCGGTAACGGCTTTCATTGACCTGCCGTTCGCGCTGCTGTTCATATTCGTCATCGGCCTCATCGCTTGGCCATTGCTGATCCCGGTATTGCTGGCCATCGTAGCGGTGGTGATCTATGCATACATCCTGCAGCACAAGATGCAGGCGCTCGCTGAAACGACTTATCGGGCTGGTGCAATGCGCAATGCGACGCTGATCGAGAGCCTGACAGCCCTTGAAACGATCAAGACGCAAGGTGCGGAAGGGGTCATGCAGTCAAAGTGGGAAAAGTCAGTGGCATTCGTTTCCCGGATCAACAACCAGATGCGTTTTCTATCGGCGGCTGCCACTAACGGTGCGATGGAGGTGCAGCAACTGGTGAATGTCGTGACCATCATCGTCGGTGTGTACTTGATCGGCGAAGGGCGGCTCAGTATGGGCGGACTTATCGCCTGTACCATGCTGGCGTCGCGGGCCGTGGCACCCCTCGGGCAGATGGTCGGGTTGCTGATGCAGTACCAGAATGCCAAAACTTCGCTGACCTCCCTCGACGAAGTGATGAAAAAGCCAGTGGAACGTCCGTCGGATGGCAATTTCGTGCACCGCCCGGAACTGAGGGGCGAGATCGAGTTCAATAATGTCCAGTTCAGTTACCCAGGGGCGCCAATTCAAGCACTGAAGGATTTCAGTTGCCGAATCTCGGCAGGGGAAAAAGTAGTCGTCATCGGGCGTATCGGATCGGGCAAGACAACGCTGCAGAAGCTGCTGCTCGGGCTCTACCAGCCAACAGAAGGTGCGGTATTGATCGACGGTGTCGACCTCAGACAACTCGACCCGGCCGACTTGCGGCGCAATATTGGCTATGTTTCTCAGGATCCGACGCTGTTTTATGGAACATTGCGCGACAACATCGCCATTGGAGCGCCTTATGCCGACGATGCGGCGATCGTGGCGGCGGCTGAAATTGCCGGCTTGACGGAGTTCGTGAATCGTCATCCGGAAGGTTTTGACATGCTGATTGGCGAACGTGGCGAGTCACTGTCCGGCGGACAACGGCAAAGTGTGGCGATAGCACGCGCCGTCCTCATGGATCCGCCTATTCTGTTGCTCGACGAGCCGACCAGTGCCATGGACTTCTCTTCCGAACAGCAGTTCAAGCAGCGCCTGAACGCTTTTGCCGGTCACAAGACGGTGATCGTTGTCACCCATCGCAACAGTCTGCTCGATCTGGCGACCCGCATCATCGTCGTCGACGAAGGCCGAGTGGTTGCCAACGGGCCGCGCGACCAGGTGATTCAGGCTTTGCAGAGCGGCCAGGTGGGGAGGGCGTCATGAAGCGCTTGAAGGCTTTGGCTGCCTGGATCCATGAGCGCCTGGAATCGATTGCGAAAAGAAGTGCGCCCGGTGTGGAAAAGGTGCTTGGCCGTCTGCCCAGCAAGGAGGAAATCGAGGTGGCGGATTTCGCCACCGATGCCGATCTGGCCATGCTGCGCCAGGAGCCGTTGCGCGCCCGGATGTTGTTGCGCACCATTGGCATCGTCATCGCTCTTTCCATCTTCTGGGCGGCGGTTGCCGAGCTCGACGAAGTAACGCGTGGCGAGGGCAAGGTCATTCCGTCGAAACAGGTTCAAGTATTGCAAAGTATCGACGGCGGCCTGGTATCCGAGATACTGGTGCGCGAAGGCGATGTCGTCGAAGCCAACCAGTTGTTGATCAAAATCGACGAAACGCGTTTTGTCTCGTCGGTAAAAGAAAACCGCGCCCAGTACCTTGGCCTGGTGGCGCGGGCGGCTCGGCTGAAGGCGATGTCCGACGGCAAGCCTTTCGTTCCGCCGCCGGACGTGATGAAGGAAGCGCCTGAAGTGGTGGAGCAGGAACTACAGCTATATGAGGCAAAGCGTGCAGAGATGAACGCCGCGGTGTCGATTGCCCGGCAACAGCTTGTCCAGCGTCAGCAGGAACTGAACGAGGCGCAGGCCAAACGCGCCCAGGCGGCTCAGGGTTACGACCTGACCTCCAAGGAACTGTCGGTGACCAAGCCGCTGATCAATTCCGGTGCGGTTTCCGAGGTCGAACTGCTACGGCTGGAGCGCGACGTATCGCGCTATCGCGGCGAACGCGACATGGCCTCGGCGCAGATCACGCGCGTGCAGGCGGCGATCAACGAAGCGCAGCGCAAGATAGAGGAAGTCGAGCTGAACTTTCGCAACGATGCTGGCAAGGAGTTGTCGGAGACGACCGCAAAGCTAAGCAGTCTTGCCGAAGGCAGCGTCGCGCTTTCGGACCGGGTCAAGCAGTCGTCGATCCGCTCGCCGGTCAAGGGTACGGTCAAGCGCTTGCTGGTGAATACCGTCGGCGGCGTGGTGCAGCCGGGCAAGGACATGATTGAAATCGTTCCGCTGGAGGATACGCTGCTCCTCGAAGCGCGTATCCAGCCGCGCGACATTGCATTCTTGCGCCCTGGGCAACCGGCAATCGTCAAATTTACGGCCTACGATTTTTCCATCTATGGCGGTCTCGATGGCGTCCTTGAACATATCGGGGCCGATACTGTGACGGACGACAAGGGCAATGCGTTCTACACGGTGCGGGTGCGTACCAACAAGCCAGGTTTTGGCACCGCCAACCTGCCCATCATCCCGGGCATGGTGGCCGAGGTCGACATCATTACCGGCAAGAAGAGCGTGCTGGCCTATCTGTTGAAGCCGGTATTGCGGGCCAAGAGTGTCGCGCTGACAGAAAGATGATGCAGCACTGGATTGTGGACAAAGCGGATCGTGCTATTTCTTCCTGGATGGAGGCAATGCCGGTTGCGCGCTTGGTGATGCGCTCGGCGCTACCTGGTACTGTATTTGAGGGGCCGGGGGTGATCTGGTGCCGCTTGCGCTCGGAAGAGTCGGTCGATGCCGTACTGAAAGTGGTCGATCGCGCGGGCGGCCAGCCTTTGGTCTTGCTTTGCGATGAGCCTAACGAGTCGCTGGTGATGCAGGCACTGGCGCTAGGTGCGGCGGGTTGTTGCAACACCCATGCTGCCCCCGATGTGTTGCGCCAAGTGGCATTGGTCGTCAGCAACGGCGGTCTGTGGGTCGGACAATCCTTGTTGAAGAAACTGGTTGGCGTGACGTCGCAACGTCTCGGTCAACTCCCGCCGGAAGGCAAATCTGACGACTGGAGCGCATTGCTTTCCGAACGTGAATCTCAGGTTGCCAGGCTAGTTGCCGCAGGCTCCAGCAACCGCGAAATTGCCGACCAGCTGGCGATTACGGAACGCACGGTCAAGGCGCATCTGACAGCAATCTTTGAGAAGCTCGGCCTGCGCGACCGCCTGCAACTCTCGCTCCGGATCAACGGCCTCAAAATCTGAGCCGCAGCGTGAATTTTGTCACGCAAATCCCCGCCGGCTGTACTTTGGTTCAATAGATTCAGGGTTGGCGAATCCTTACACTCCCTGCATCGTAAATCATGCTGGAGTAGTGTCATGGCCGAAATCGTCGCCCGCGTTGGGAAAATTAACGGTGAAGCGTTCGCGCGGAATGCGGATGGTGAGCTACGTCGCGTGAGGAGCGGCGACCCGATTCGCGAAGGTGAAGTGGTTCAGGCTGGAGGGGGCGGCGAAGTTCAGCTGAAACTCGCCGATGGTCGAGAACTGGTCGTTCGTTCGAATGAGGCCGCCAAACTGGATGCCGAGGTTGCTTCGTCCGAAGGTCCGGATGCTGGCGACAGTGCAGTACAGAACAACCCCGCCGGTTTCGCCAGAATCAGCAAGACCATCCTCGGCTCTGATGGAACTTTCAGCTTTGAAGATGATGGTGGCCGGGGAGTTAATCCGGGTGTGCAGAAAGAGGGGCACACCTTCGTCGAATTGGCACGCATCATTGAACTGGTTGATCCTCTTTCGTTCCAGTTTGGTACGGGGCGCGGGCAGCCTCTGGATGAAGTTCGTGGTGGCTGGCTTGGAAATCAGTCTGCGAAGGTATTCACCTTTGCACCTCCTGAAACGGAAAACATCTCGCTGTCCGGCAACGAAGACAGCCCGATTCGCATCGACCTCAAGGGCAGCGATGCGGATGGAATCATTACCGGATATGTGATCAGAAGCCTGCCGGCCAATGGACTGCTCTACGCCGATGCTGCGCTGACCCAATTGGTCTCGGTGGGACAGACAGTGCTTGGCCCGGTGTTCTTCAAGCCCACCGACAACTGGAACGGTACGACATCCTTCCAGTACGCATCCGTCGACAATACCGGGTCCGTGGACGAAACGCCGGCGACTGCAACCATCGACATCACGCCTGTGAACGATGTCGTCAGCCTTGCCATACCGGACGCGAATGGTGGCGCCACAGGCCAGTCGAGTGTTGCCGAAGATGCGACGACGACGGGCAGCTTCACGGTTGGCGCGCCGGACGGGCTGGACCCGGTGGCGGCGCTGACCATCGCAGGTACCCCGGTCAGCAAAGCCGCTCTGGAAAATAGCGGCACGACCCCATACACGATCAGTACTCCGGAAGGCTTGCTGACCCTGACCGGCTTCAACCCGGCCACTGGCGTGGTGATCTACAGCTACGAACCGAATGGCAGCAACAAAGACCACAGCGGTGGTGAGGTTCTCGACACGATCACCATCGTCGTCAAGGACGACAACGGAGACACGCAGACGGGCAGTTTGGTCATCAACATCCTCGATACCGCGCCGCAGGCTAGGCCGAATACCAATGCGGTCACCGAAGACACGACGCCGAACCCGGTCGCTGGCAATGTGATCACCACCGGTAGCGGTGCAGATACGCTGGGTGCCGATGCCACGGCAGTGACCGGTGTCGTGGCCGGTACTGGTACTCCCGGTAGCAATGTGGCAGCAGGGAGCACCAGCACGGCTGGTGCAACGGTCGTCACAGGACTGTACGGGATTCTCCAGTTGGGTGCTGACGGCAGCTACAGCTACCGACTGGACAACACGAACGCTGCGGTCAACGCGCTGAAAGACACGGAAACGCTGAACGAGACCTTTACCTACACGATCACCGACGCCGATGGCGACCCGAGCACGACGACGCTGACGATC
>JAEUOH010000249.1 GCA_016790845.1 Dechloromonas sp. | reverse complement strand
GAGTCGCTACAGGAAACGGTTCGTTGCGGCAACGCGGTATACTGGTCGCGTTCACGCCAGCGACTGTGGCGCAAGGGCGAGGAATCCGGGCATTTCCAGAAAATCCGCTCGATTCGCACCGATTGCGATGGCGACGTACTGTTGCTGGAGATTGAACAGATCGGCGGCATCGCTTGCCATACCGGTCGCCAGAGTTGCTTTTTCAATGAGTTGAACGGGGATCGCTGGATTCCCGCCGATCCGGTTTTGAAAGACCCGAAGGAAATCTACAAATGAGCACGCATGACATCCTGCACCGCCTCTCCGAAACCCTGGCCACGCGCAAGCATGCCGACCCGGAGAAGTCCTACACCGCCAAGTTGATCGCGGACGGTCCGGATTCGATCCTGAAAAAGATCGGCGAAGAGTGCGCCGAGCTAATCATGGCCGGCAAGGAAGGCAAGCGCCTGAAGGTGGTTTGGGAATCGACCGACGTGATTTACCACGTGCTGGTGTTGCTCGCCTATTACGATCTGGGCATCGAGGACGTTTCGCAGGAAATGCGCCGTCGCGAAGGCATCTCCGGCATCGATGAGAAGGCCGCCCGGGGCGCCAAGTGAGCGACTGCATCTTCTGCAAGATCGTCGAAGGCAAGATTCCGGCGAAGAAAGTCTACGAAGACGAGGACATCCTCGCCTTCAACGACATCAACCCGGCGCGTCCGGTGCATGTGCTGGTGATTCCGAAAAAGCACATCACCTCGCTGGCCACGGTGGTTGCCGAAGATACGGCGGTATTGGGCAAAATGCTGGCCAAGGCCAACGAGATCGCGACCGCGCAAGGCAGCCCCGACGGTTTTCGTGTGCTCATCAATACGGGGCGGATCGGCAATCAGGAAGTGCCGCACCTGCACCTGCATATCGTGGGCGGGCCGGAACCGGTCGGCCCCATGCTAAAACGCATCTAGGAGACAACCATGGGCAGTTTTTCCGTTTGGCACTGGCTGATCGTACTGGTCATCGTGCTGCTGATTTTCGGTACCAAGAAATTGCGCAACGTCGGGCAGGATCTCGGCGGCGCGGTCAAGGGCTTCAAGGATGGCATGAAGGACGCGACCGCGACCGACAAGCCGGCTGACGCCGCCCCGGCCGAGAAAGTGACCGGGCAGACGATCGACGTCGAAGTGAAGGAAAAGACGAAGAGCTAGCCACGGGTCGCTGGTCGTTAGCTTCCGGCTAAAGACGAACAACCAATAACTGGCAACCAAACCTATGTTCGATATCGGCTTTTCCGAACTCATGGTTATCGGTGTCGTTGCCCTGCTCGTCATCGGGCCGGAGAAACTGCCGAAAGTGGCGCGCACGCTGGGGCACCTGCTCGGCCG
>JAEUOH010000248.1 GCA_016790845.1 Dechloromonas sp. | reverse complement strand
GATGGAACTGTCGAACACCGCCATGCCCATTTCCAGCGAAGCGTAGATGTTGGCGATGGCCATGCCGTAGGTGTCGTGGTAATGGCCAGCCAGTTTAGCGATCGGTACGGCCCGGGCGCAGGCCTCGATCATGCGCTGGATCGCCGCCGGGTTGCCGACGCCGATGGTGTCGCCGAGCGAGACTTCGTAGCAGCCCATGTCGAACAGCGTTTTCGCGACGGCAGCCGCCTGCTCCGCCGCGATGGCGCCTTCGTAGGGGCAACCGACCACGCAGGAAACATAGCCGCGGACCGGAATTTCCAGCGCCGAGGCGGCGGAAACCACCGGTTCGAAACGCTTCAGGCTCTCGGCGATCGAGCAGTTGATGTTCTTGCGCGAGAAACTCTCGGAGGCGGCGCCGAAGATGGCAACTTCCGTGGCGCCGGCCTGCACCGCCGCATCGAAGCCCTGCAGATTGGGCGTCAAAACAGGGTAGACCGCAGCCGGGTGTTTCTTGATGCCCTGCATCACCGCCGTGTTGTCACCCATCTGCGGCACCCATTTGGGCGAGACGAAAGACGTCGCCTCGATGACTCGCAGGCCGGCCTCGGCCAAGCGCTCTATCAGCTCGATCTTGGTCGCCGTCGGGACAACCTGTTTCTCGTTCTGCAGGCCGTCGCGGGGCCCAACTTCGATGATTTTGACCTTGTTCGGGAGCATCAGGCGTCTCCCTCGAACTCGACCAGCGCCGCGCCGTCGGTGACCTGTTCGCCGGCGGCGTAGCAGAAGGCCTTGAGCGTGCCGGCGGCGGGGGCGGTGATGGTGTGTTCCATCTTCATCGCTTCCAGAATCAGGAGCGGCGTGCCTTTCTCGACCTTCTGGCCGGGCTGGGCGAGCAGGGCGACGACCTTGCCCGGCATCGGCGCGGTCAGGCCGCCGCCGTGGCTGTCGCCGGCGTCGACGCGGTGCAGCGGGTCGTCGCGCAGCAGCGTCCAGGTGCTGCCTTGCAAAAACACCGTTCTTTTATCGTCGACCGCAATCACGCTGGCGATCAGGCGGCGGTCGTCGAGTTCGACGGCAAAGCGGTCGCCGTCGAGCTTCTTGCCGCGCGCTGCGGTCGACTGCCCGGCGAGGGTGATTTCCCAGTGGTCGCGGCGATAGCGCACGTGCACATCGACCAGCGCCTCGCCTTCCTTGAAGCTGATGGTGCGCGCGGCCGAGAGGTTCATGCGCCAGCCGTCGCGGGCGTGCCAGGGCGAATGCGGGTCGCCACTGTCGCGGGCGGCGGCCTTGGCGGCGTGTTGTTCCCAAAGCAGTTCGCCGACGGTGGCGACAAGCAGGGCATCGCGCGGTGCCGGTTGGGCTGCGGGGAAGAGGAAGTCTTTCTGGCGTTCGATCAGGCCGGTGTCGAGGTCGGCGCCGGCAAAGGCCGGGCAGGCGACGAGGCGCGACAGGAAGTCGATATTGGTGGTCAGGCCGGCGACCTGGTAATCGGCCAGCGCCTTGCGCATGCGCGCCAGTGCGCCAGCACGGTCCTCGTCCCAGACGATCAGCTTGGCGATC
>JAEUOH010000247.1 GCA_016790845.1 Dechloromonas sp. | reverse complement strand
TCGGGCGGCAGGGCGTGGGTGGTGTGGGCTGTTGCGGTCGACGGGTAAATTCGGGCAAAAATGAAAGGCGCCGGGGTGTTTTCGCCGGCGTCGATGAACAGCGCGAGTTCCCTGCCCTGCAAGTCCAGCGCGTGTTCGATGTTGAGCTGAAAGTCTTCGATCAGTTCGACCTGATCGACCAGGTTTTCATTTTCGAGCCATTTTGCCAGTCGACCGCAGATGACCGGCCCGATGGCGTCGTCGCCGCGACTGGGGTTGCCGACGGCGAAGACGACGAGCGGCGCGGTCATTCGCGGCTCAGCGAATGGACGACATTTCCTTCCGGATCGACAAGTTCAACGGCCAGCGGCATCTTGCCGAGCGCGTGCGTGGCGCACGAGAGGCAGGGGTCGAAGGCGCGGATGGCGACTTCGATGTGGTTGAGCAGGCCTTCGGTGACTTCACGACCATTCAGGTAACGGCGAGCCACGTGGCGCACGGCTTCGTTCATCGCCTGGTTGTTGTTGGTGGTCGAGACGATCAGGTTGGCCATCGTGATGAGGTCGTTTTCATCGACGCGGTAGTGGTGGAACAGCGTGCCGCGCGGTGCTTCGATGACGCCGACGCCTTCCATGCGGCGCTCGCCGTGGACCATCAGGTCATCGCTCAACAGATCGTCATCGTGCAGCAGGTCCTTGATGGTTTCCGCGGCGTGCAGCATCTCGATCATGCGCGTCCAGTGGTAGGCGAGCGGCGCGTGCATCGGCGAGCCGCCGGCGTAGTCGACGAATTCCTTGCGCTCGTGCTCGGCGAACGGGGTCGAAATCTGGTCGCAGTTCTGCACGCGGGCGAGCGGCCCGACCTTGTACCAACCATGCTCCCTGCCGAGCGACTTGAAGAACGGGAACTTCATGTAGCTCCACGGGCGGACTTCTTCCTCAATGTATTTGTCGTACTGCTGGTAATCGACGTCGTCGAAGATGATCTTGCCGTTGTCGTCGCGGGCGCGCAGCGTGCCGTGGTAGAAGTCGAGGTCGCCGTTGTGGCCGACGATGGACATGAAGTTGGAACGGAAGATGCCGAAGCTGTTGTAGAGCCCGGGATCCTGCGTATGCACCTTCTGGATCAGGTGCACCGCGTCGCGCGACCAGGCGACGATGTGATAGATGTCCTTGAGCAGTTCGTCGCGTTCGGCGATCGTCAGCGACTTGTTGACGCCGCCCGGGACGGAACCCGTGCCATGCACGCGCTTGCCGGCGGTGACGCGGATCACCTCCTGCCCGAACTTGCGCAGCAGGACGCCGCGTTTGGCGATTTCCGGGTGCGCTGCGGCGACGCCGACGATGTTGCGCCTGGTGACATCGCTGTCGAAGCCGAACAGCAGGTCGGGCGAGCAGAGGTGGAAGAAATGCAGCGCGTGCGATTGCAGCATCTGGCCGTAGTGCATCAGACGGCGCAGCTTCTCGGCGGCCGGCGTCAGTTTTTTCGCGCCGACGATGACATCGAGCGCCTTGGACGCCGCCAAGTGGTGCGACACCGGGCAAATGCCGCACAGGCGCTGGACCATGACTGGCACTTCCCAGTACGGCCGGCCCTGGATGAACTTTTCGAAGCCGCGGAATTCGACGATGTGCAGGCGTACCTGATGCACCTTGTTCTGGTCGTCGAGCAGAATGGTGACCTTGCCGTGGCCCTCGACGCGAGACACCGGATCAATCGCGACGCGGCGCAGCTTTTCGGGGTGTTCGGCAGTTTCCAGTTGGTAGCTCATTTTCTACCTCAGTCGTAATGCATTAAACCATGGCCCAACTCGGGCTCGCGGCCGGCCAGCAGGTCGGTCAGTACCTTCCAGATCGCATCGCCGGA
>JAEUOH010000219.1 GCA_016790845.1 Dechloromonas sp. | reverse complement strand
CGATGAAAGCCGGGTTGTCGTGATCCTTTACATTCACATCGGGATACATCGCCCCCAGGAAACGGAAGGCCGGCATCTCGAAATTGCGCGGCGTGCCCATGACGGCGGTGTTGCCGTCGACCCGCATGACATGAAACGGATACGGGTAATTCTTCAGCTGCGGGCTGGCCGCCGTCTGGAGCGCCTCGTTGAGCGCCCGCGTGCGCCCATCGGGGCGACGGATTGCCCAATCCAGCGCAACCAGCAGAGCAAGCACCAGCAGCGCCCATTGCCACGATTTGATGTTGCGAAAAATCACGATGCCTCCCAAACCCTTCAGTTCCGGCTGTCCCAATGAAATTGGTGGAGCAGCCGATGCAACACCGGCGTGAATAGCAGCCCCGCCGTGACCAGAAAGGCAAGCCCGGCGTACAACGCATAGAAGCCGGCGAACAGTTTGCCGGCCACGGTCTGCGGCGGATGGACCGGCCCCATGCCGCCGAGCAGCATGGCTGCGTTGAGGAAGGCATCAACCCAGGACAGGTGCTCGAACCAGCGATAGCCGAACATGCCGACGACCAGGGAAACGGCGATCAGCCCGAGGGCAAATGCACCGTGACCAAGCAGTCTCCTGACGAACGCGGCCCACGTCAGCGGCGCTTCCCTTCCCGACTCGTACATGAATTCCTCCCACACGCCAAATAACACCAGTCTCCGGGCGCACCGAGCATTTTAGCTGGTAATCGAGGCGGCATACCGACTGGCGCCCGCGCCAAAACAGGCAATTTCGGAGTACAAGCGGTTAAGATTTGGCCTGTTGCGGTCAACCCCGCAAAATGGCCAAATTTCAAAATTCCAAGGAGCCCGCATGTCCATCTATCGTCTCGGCGACAAGCAACCGCAACTCGGCGAAAACGCCTGGATCGCTCCCAACGCCACGGTCATCGGCGATGTCCGCCTCGGCGCCAACGCCTCGATCTGGTGGAACGCCACGCTGCGCGGCGACAACGACCCGATCCACATCGGCGACAACACCAACATCCAGGACGGCTCGGTGCTGCACACCGACGAAGGCGTGCCGATGCATATCGGCAAGGACGTCACCGTCGGCCATCTGGTCATGCTGCACGGCTGCACGGTCGGCGACGGCAGCCTGATCGGCATCGGCTCGGTGATCCTCAACCGCGCGGTGATCGGCAAGGGCTGCATCGTCGGCGCCAACACGCTGATTCCGGAAGGCAAGGTCTTCCCCGACCGCGTG
>JAEUOH010000214.1 GCA_016790845.1 Dechloromonas sp. | reverse complement strand
TGCAACCGACCAGCTCGGCAAGATGAAGGATGCCAAGGCCAAGCACGAAGCCGCAGCCGCCAAGAAGGATTGGGAACAAGCCAACCTGTGGGCTGAGCAAGTGTGGCAGTACCAGGTCAAGGCTGCCGACCTCGGCCTGCGTGCCAAGACCTACCTTGAGCAGAACGGCGCCAAGAAGGTCAAGTAAGCCGGAACTATTGATCTGACTTAAGGCAATCACCGGGGAGCGGAGTCAATCTGCTCCCCGCTTCACTTTCAGGAGGGAATAACCATGAAATTTGTAATGACTCTGCTCGCCGCCGCCTATGTCGCCAGCCCCGCCAACGCCGCGCTGGATGGTGCTGCCCTGTACAAGGACAAGACCTGCAACGCCTGCCACGGCCCGACCGGCAACAAGCCTTTGATGCCGAATTACCCGAAGCTCGCCGGCCAGAACGCCGCCTACATGGAACAGCAGATGAAGGACATCAAGAGCGGTGCTCGTGCCAATGGCCAGAGCGCTGCCATGAAGGGTGTCATGCACCTGGTCAACGACGAAGAAATCAAGGCCATTGCCGACTACCTGTCGAAGCTTAAATGAGCCTTCTGGCCGGCTTTTCCGGCTTATGACGCACATCAAGGAACGCTGATATTGATCGGCCGACAATGCACACAACGTTCCGATCAACCTGCCATAAAAGGACACTGAACATGAAATTATCACTTTTGCTGGTTGGCCTGCTTTCCGCAGGCATCGCCTTCGCCGGCCCACCCGCACCCCATGCTGACGGTATCGAAGCGAAGGGCTACAAGTGGAATGCCGACGGTGGCGAGAAATCCGAGGCGCTGAAGCTCAAGGGCGACAAGAAGCGCGGCGAAGAAGCCTATGAAGTCTGCGGCGCCTGTCACCTGCCCTCCGGCGCCGGCCGCCCGGACGGTACCTTCCCGCAGCTTGCCGGCCAGCACACGACCGTCCTGATCAAGCAGATGGCCGACATTCGTGCCGGTACGCGTGACAACCCGACGATGTATCCTTTTGCCGCCACCCTGACCGATCCACAGGAACTGGCCGATGCCGCCGCCTACATCGAAAGCCTGTGCATCCCGCTCGACCATGGCAAGTACGAAGGTGCCGATGCCGCTGCCAAGATCGCCCAAGGCAAAGAACTATACGAAAAGCAGTGCCTGGAATGTCATGGCAAGACCGGCGAAGGCCAGAAGGAGAAGTTCTACCCGGTGATCGCCGGTCAGCACTACAAGTACCTGCTGCGCCAGATGACCGAGATTCGTGATGGTCATCGCCGCAACGCCAACCCGGACATGGTCAAGGTCATCAAGCCTTACACCAACGACCAGCTGGTGGCAATTTCAGCCTACCAGTCCAGCCTGGTGATGCCGGGTGCCATGTGCAAGCCGAAGGCTGGCGCCGCCAAGAAGAAGTAAGTTCGCAGCACGCGACCGTCCGGCTGCCTCCCGGCGGACGGTCGCCCCTTCAGGCATCGCAGAATGCCTTCCGACAACATGCAACACAGAGAGTAGCGCCATGGACAAGCAGAACAGGATCGTTGCCGGCCTCACCTTCATTTCGCTCGTGGCCCTGGTGGTCGCCTATTTCGCGCCGATCTGGTGGGTTTCGCTGACCGCCCCCAACTATCCGCCCGACGCCTTCCCAGACGGCATCCGCATCCATTTCCATTTCGACGGTGTCTATAACGGCTGCAAGGCGGCCGGCAAGGGCACGCGCATGGCCAGCGAGATCATCCAGAAAGACCTCGCCCACGACGACGAGCGCTACAACCCGATCACCGATGCAAAGAAGGACGTCGACAAGGGCGCCGAGGGACTCGACTGCGTCCATGAGATGAATACCATCAACCACTACGTCGGCATGTTTCCGATCGCTACTGGCGCGCCGGTCGAAAAACCACTGGCCAAGTTCTTCTTCGGCTTCTTCGCGGTGATGATGATCGCTTTTGCCTTGCCAATGAAAAAGGCCCGTCTGGCGGTGTTGACCGCAGGCTTCACCGCTGTCGCCGCCTGGATGATCGTCGACCAGTTCGTTCTCGGCCACCTGGCCAGCCATGTCGACAGCTACGTCAAGGAAGCCGGCACCTTCTTCAAGGAGCCGGACAAGATCAAGGTGTGGGGCGACAACGTCAACAGCATTTCGAAGATCGTCATCTTCGGCCTGATAGCGGTGATGGCCATCGTCGTCGCCGGCGTCGCCAAGATCCGCTCGTTCCAGCTGCTGCTGGCGCTCGTACCGGCCCTGTTGCCCGTCTTCTTCGTCATCACCTACGCCGGCTGGCTGTGGTTCTTCGGGCACAACCTGCACCCGTGGGGCGCCTTCACGGTCAAGCCCTTCATGCCCACTGTCTTCGGCGAAGGCAAGGTCGCCCAGTTCTCGACCTTCTCGTACCCCTACTGGGGCTACGGCCTGCTGCTGGTGATTTTTGTCTGCATGATGCTGGCCCTGCTGATCCGCCGCAAACAGTTGCGCGAAGGGCGCGTCGAGTAAGCAATGTTCGCCCCCGTTCGCCGCCCTCTGGTAGTCCTTGGCGTCGCAACCGGGCTGGGCATCGCCGGTCTGGCCACCTCGCAGTCGCTCGAAGGCATGGGCAAGCCCAATCTGGCGGCGAACTGGGGCTCGTCGAGCGAAAAGGCGATCCGCCCTGCGGCGCCAAACCGTACTGACCTGCCGTGGTTCCAGACCCTGGTCGACCAGGCAGCACCCGGCTCCATCCTCAAGCCGCCGCCTGGCGATTACGCCGGCCCGGTGCTGGTCGACAAGCCATTGATCATCGACGGCGGCGGCAAGGTAAGCATCGACGGCGGTAGCAAGGGTACCGTCTTCGTCATCGACGCCAAGGGCACGACCTTGCGCGGCGTGCATCTCAAAGGCTCCGGTGATTCGCATGACAGCGACGATGCCTGCCTCAATGTGCGCGGCGACCACCACGTCATCGAAGGAAACGTGATCGACGACTGCCTGTTCGGCATCGACCTCAAGCAGGCCAACCACAACGTCATCCGCGAGAACCGCATCAGTTCCAAGCCGTTCGACCTCGGCGTACGCGGTGACGGCCTGCGCCTCTGGTATAGCAACCACAACCTGATCGAGCAGAACGAGATTGTCGATTCACGCGACATGGTCGCCTGGTACGCCAACCACAACACCTATCGCGGCAATATCGGCAAGCGCAGTCGCTATTCCATTCATTTCATGTTCGCCAAGGACAGCGTGGTCGAGGGCAATTCCTTCTATGACAATGCCGTGGGCGTCTACCTGATGTACACCGAGCGCGTCCATCTGCGCAACAACATCATCTCGCACGCCACTGGCGCTACCGGCATGGGATTGGGTTTCAAGGAATCGAGCGATTCGGACGTCGAAAACAACGAGATAATCTACTGCGCCATCGGCGTCGGCTCCGACCTTTCGCCCTTCGAGCCGGACACCACCATCCGCTTCAAGAACAACCGCTTCGCCTTCAACGGCATCGCCATCCGCTTCACCAGCGAACTGGGCGGCAACATTCTCAAGGGCAACATTTTCGAGGGGAACCTGACCGATGTCGTCCAGATGGGGCGTGGCATCGCCGACAAAAACCAGTGGGAAGGCAATTATTTTGCCGATTATCAGGGTTTCGACCGCAATGGCGACGGCGTCGGCGACACACCTTACGAGTTGTACTCCTACGCCGACCAGATATGGATCGAAACGCCCGCAGCTCAATTCTTCAAGACTTCGCCAGTCCTCGAACTGCTCGATTTTCTCGAGCGACTGGCACCCTTCTCCTCGCCGGAACTGCAATTGCGCGATCGGGTGCCGCGCTTCGCGAAGCCCGACCGAATGGCTAAATCATGAGCGACAACGATACCGATCGCCGGCCGCCGCCCGCCTCAACCCCAGCAGTTTCGATCTCGAAACGCCAGACCAACCGACGCCGCGTGCTGCGTACCATCCTGCTAACCGGCGGCGTGCTTGGCGCCGGGTTGTCCGGCTTTTTGCCACTGATTTATTCGCAGAAAAAGCGCCTGCGCCCGCCCGGCGCGCTGGATGAAAAGGACTTCCTGGCCAGTTGCATCAAGTGCGGCCAGTGCGTCCAGGTCTGCCCGGTGTCGGCGATCAAGCTGGCCGACCTGATCGATGGCGTCGGCGTTGGCACGCCCTACATAGACGCACGCGCCCAGGCCTGCGATTTCTCCTGCGACGCAGTCCAGTGCGTCCTCGCCTGCCCGACCGGTTCACTGACCTACCACAAGCCGGCCTTCCTGCCGGTACGCCCCGGCGCGGCACTGGCGGCCAAACCGATCCTGCTGGCCAAGGAAAAAGATGCCGAACCGACGCTCAACCTCAGCGAGCGCATGGGCGTCGCCCGCCTGACCCGTCCCGAGGCCTGCCTGGCAATCCAGGGCAAGGGCTTCAAGGGCCAGACGCGCGGCCCGGATTTCAAGGGCACCATGCGCTACATGGACGTCGACCGCTGGAAGCCGATCAAGATCGCCGACCACCCCTACGACGTGCCGGAATGCGATCTGTGCGCCCGCGAATGCCCGATCAAGGGCGCCATTTCCATCGAGACCGTCTTCGCCCCGGACGGCAGCAAGCGCAAGTCGCCGGTCGTGCACGAACCCTGCGTCGGCTGCGGCGTCTGTGAGATGGTCTGCCCGGTCGAGCCCACCGCCATCACCATCGAAGCCAGCGAGGTCTGGAAAACATGAGCGATGTCCTGAAACGGCGTTTCGTCGACCAGATCAAGGTGCTGTTCGGCACTGAACCGAGCAAGCCAACCGAAATCACCCCGGCCGCCCAGAAAATCCACTTCTATAAAAAGGGCAATCGCGACCTGATTGCCCAGAACCTGCACGCCCGCGCCCACGCCGAGCACAAGAACACCTGGCGCAACCGCCGCTGGGCGACGCTTATATTCGCCAACCTGCTCTTCACGCTGTCCTTCGCCCTCGATATCCAGATCCTCGAAGGCGCGCTCACCGCCTCGCGCTTCGTCGGCTTCCACCTGATTGACCTCAATTCAGCGCTACAGGTGATGCTGGCCCACAAGCACATCATCAACAATCTGCTGATCGGCACCGGCACGGTGCTGGTGCTGTGGGTGTTGCTCGGCGGACGCAGCTTCTGCTCCTGGGTCTGCCCCTATCATCTGGTCGCCGAATGGGCAGAGAAGATTCATCTCTTCCTGGCGAAAAAGAAGCTGGTCACCGACCAGACCATCGACCGCCGTCTGCGCACCGTCTTCTGGATCGTCTTCGCGCTGCTTGCCGTGGCCACCGGCTACACCGTCTACGAAGCCATCTCGCCGACCGGTATCCTGTCGCGCGCCTTGATCTACGGGCCGGGCCTCGCCCTGCTCTGGGTCGTCGCCCTGCTCGTCTTCGAAATCTTCTTCTCGCGCCGCGCCTGGTGCCGCTACGCCTGCCCGATCGGCCTGACCTATGGCGTCGTCGGCATCATTTCTCCGGTACGCATCAAGTACAAGCTCGACGGCTGTTTCCACGAAGGCGACTGCCGCAAGGTATGCCTGGTGCCGCATGTGCTCGACACCGTCATCAAGGGGCGCGCCGTTGATACCGAAGTCCCGATCGGCCCCGACTGCACGCGTTGCGGCCTTTGCGTCGACACCTGCCCGACCGGCTCCCTGAGTTTCGAAGTCAAGGGGCTGTCGAAACTGGCCTGATTTTTGGCCTTTTTGGACGGTCGACCGCAACCGGCTCGCTCGGCTGAACCCGGTCAGCCGTAATGCAAGTCGCCAACCGGTTCCAGCCAGCGCCCGGCGTCGCATTCCAGCCATTCGATCGCGGTTTGATCTCTTTTCACGGCGGCATCCAGAAAACCCAGGCTCAGGTGCCTGATTGCTGTCCGAGCAGGAATCACCGGTACCAAAGTACGCGTGCCATCGCCCGGCGCGGGTAGCGGATGGAAGTCATGGCGAATCATGCCGCCCTGGCTGCCCCCGCCTGGAACGGCAATCACCAGACCGTGACCTGGCGATGCGCCGGCAAAATCATTGTCGGAAAACTGGCGGGTGTCGGCATCCGCGATTACCAGCAAATCCGGAAAATCCGCGCGCGTACCCAAAGGATCGATGCTGTTGCAGGCATCGGCCAGCCTCCGTGCAGCGTCAGCGCTGATTGTCGCACCGGCAATCACCACGGTTTCGAAATCGATCCGATCGAACGGAGCACCATCCCGCTCCCGCAAGTGGTCAAGCAGATCCCGAACCACATGTACATATTCGCCATCGACCACCTCCGGGCGCCCCTCCCGAAGTGGCGAGGTGTGGCCTTCGGGAGAAACCACGACGAGGGCATAGCCTGCCTCGACCCAGGCCTCGTGCAGTTCCTGGCTGGAATTCGCCGGCTCCGAGCAGGCCGCAAGGAAAACGATCAACGGATGGCACCCCGGCTTTCGCGGAACGCGCAGAGAAAATAAGCCCCCCTGTTGCAACCGCTCTTCTGCAAACCATTCGACTTCATATCGCTGCGCTGGCCGGTAGATGAAAATCGGGCAACGGCTGAATGGCGACTCGCCCCTGGAGGACGATTGCCGTGGCGTGGTGCCAATCGAATTCACGAACGTATGCATCCGCTCCACACAAACGGGCCATACCGCATGGAAGCTGGAAGAAAAGAACGGGGCAATGATGTTGTCGGCCATGGTTTTTCGATCAGAGACTTGTCGCACTCCGGAACTCGCCGGACAGTAGCTCGTGGAACAGGCTTTCCGCCAACCCTTCGGCCGGCACGCCTCTACCTGCAGACGCATAGTCGGCTCAACCAGCGTTATGTGCAGTTAATGAATGCAAACATACGTAAAGAGCAGCACCGGCCGTCAGCATCGGCCGACAAGTGCGATCGAATCCGGTGTGATTTTTGGCCTATTTGGGTGGTCGACCGCAACAGGCACGTGCTTGCTACACACCTGCGCTGGATAGTTATCACCGACGTTTGAACTCGGGCATGCCGAATCCTTGGCGAAGGAGAGTAAGGATCGAGGCTTGGCCTCAGTCCTGCTTGATCGGCGAGTCTACTGCTTGCACCCGTGACAGCAAGATCCGGGAAAGCGTTGGGTAGACCAGCAGTGAAAGAAGCGCAGCCCCGACAAGCGCCCGCGCAATGTCGGGGCTCATATGGTTCGTCTGCAGCCCGACATGGGTAATGACCACGACGAGGCCGAGTGAGGTGACGGACATCGACAGGGCGAAAGGCAGCAACTCTGGCTTCGCCAGTTCACGCCGGTAAAGGAGCACGGGCAACCCCCGCACGAGAAGGAACAGGACAAGGAAGCTCGGCAGCAGGAGCATCGTCGGGAGATCGCGGGTAAGCGCGCCGATATCGAATGCGATACCCGTGCCCACGTAGAAAAACGGTGCGAACCAGCCGAAGCAGACGGCATCGATCTTGAGCCGGAACGCTTCGCCGTCCGGCCCGCGTGTGGCGAGTCCGACGATCATCCCGGCGGCGAATGCGCCGAAAACCGCTTCGAAGCCGAATTCGTTCGCGATCAAGACCAGGCCACCGAGAATCATCAGGGACAGGCGGACCGGCAACTGCGTGCTTGCATGCATCGTCCGACTCAGGAGCGCAATGACCTTGGGCGGCCGTGCGCCCACGCCGACCGCCGCCGCGAGCCCGACGAGACCGAGGAACACAAGCAGGAACAGGAATTCCTGCCAAGTGCTGTAACGACTGGAAAGCGCCAGTGAAACGGCGACGATCGGACCCACCTCGCCGAGCGTTCCGGCGGCAAGCAGCATGCGGCCGAACGGCGCTTCGAGTTGCCCGCTGTCGCGCAGGATGGGCAGGAGCGTACCCAGGCCGGTTGTCGTCAAGGCGATGACCACCATCATCGGCGCCTGAACATCGGGAATGACATGCAGCACCCCGACGACGAGCACCGCCAGCACGACCGACGAAAGCCAGCCACTTGCCGCGAGCGACAGCGGTTTGCCCTTGATGCGATTGAAATCGATTTCCATGCCCGCCATGAACATCACGGCAACCATGCCGACCGAGCGCATTGTCGCCAGGAAGGCGTCGTTCTCGATTAATTGCAGGACATGCGGCCCGATGAGGACACCGAGCAACACCTCGATGACGACCACGGGCACCCGTGATCCGAGGCGCGTCTGCGCCAGCAGTGGCGCTGTCACGGCAACTACGAAAATGACGAAGATCGGGTGATGGCTAAGCATTCAAGGAGCTTTCTACGCTTCGTTGGAATGGACCACTGCAAGTCAGCGACCTCGCACGCACCCGGCGGTCGAGGTCAACCTGCTTCAATTCACTGCTTCAGCCTGGTGATCTTGGTGCCTTCCAGACCCACACCCGCCATCAGGCCTTGCTGGCCGAAGACAAAGGCGTAGGCATCACTGGTGAGCGTCTCGGAAGTGAGCGATTGGGCCTTTCCCTGGTCCAGAACGACGACACTCGGGCCGACGCCGACCTGCAAACCGCTTGTGGCATTCAAGGCTTCCAGCGCCCGCTCGTTCATGAAGAACATGGCGTAGCCAAAAGTCTGTGCACCGGCCTGCAGCCCGTAAGTGACCCCGGCCGTGTTGTAGTGGCCGGCAAAGCGGCCGCCTCGAAACATGACGCCATTGCCATATTCACCGCCGATCAGGAATCCCGCCTTCGTCACCTCCGGAAACACCAGAATTGCGACTGCCCTCTTCGCGAGAAATGCAGCAACGGGCTGTTGCCTCTCAAGGCTGCTCAGGGCCGCGCGCGCATTGGCTTCCAATTCGGGATGAGCCTGTGCAGCCGCAGGCGTGGGGGACACGGCAATCCACAGCAGCCCTGCAAATGCAACAATCCACTTCCGAACAATCGAAAGCGCAGCCCGCCCACGCGTTCTAGCCAGATCGTCCGTCGCATGCACGCTGGCAGGACCAGACTGGTAATCCGAAATTGCTTGCATTTGGAACTCCTTGTGGTTGGTTTTAGCGTCGATCTGCATATCATACTCGGGGTAACGCCAGCGCTGCCACCTGAACCAGCAGGTGAGGCGTTTCGGGCGATATACCGCCCTTCCGGCGTTAGTGAATACAATACGGCCGTTGAAACTTGGGAGTAAGCATGTCGAATAAAGCTGTCGAAAAATTCAAAGAAGAATTCCTGGCCGTTCTGCCTCCAACCTTCTTTTTTTTCATCTCTCTGCACATCGTAGGGTTGGTCAGAGTACTCATGACACAAGGCACGGGCCTACCGGTCACATCGTCGATCCAGATTGCACTCGCTGCGCTGATCCTTGGCAAGGCAGTCTTGCTCGCCGACCTTTGGCCGCCGATCAATCGATTTCCGGAAAAGCCGCTGGTTTACAACATCGTCTGGAAAACAGTCATTTACTACGCAGTCGCAAGCTTCATCCATTATCTAGAGCGGCTTTATGATTTTTCCAAAGAGGCCGGCGGTATCGTTCAAGGCAACGAAAAGCTGCTGTCCGAAATCGTGTGGCCGCATTTCTGGGCGCTACAGATCATCCTGCTTGTCATTATCTTCAACTACTGCGTAATCCGGGAACTGGGCAGGGTGTTGGGTGAACGACGCATGATTCACATGTTCTTTTACCAGCCTGTAGCAGCAAGCGTAGAACAGCATGCGGCCTTGCATAGCCGGGAATCCGAAACGTCCAAGCAGTAACCTATCAAGCGGGAAGGCGCCAGAGTCAGCATGGCCCAGCCTTCAGGCGGGCTTCTTCGAGCAACGCGCCTGAACCGCGCAGAAGTGCCCGTGCCAAATCGTGGCAATCTGCGCTGATCATCGCCCTTCCAGGCAGTTTTTCCTTCGCCCTCACCGACGCGTGCATCCTCCCTGCTTCAATGAGTATTCCACCGAGCGCAACGAGTAAGCCATAGACGCGTGCCGGTAGCAGGTTATGGAAACAAGCTTCGCTTCATGAATTTGTTAACTTGCACTGAAAGCTGCCACGCGCTCGAAAAACCAGAATGCGGACAGCGAACCGATGACATAAGGTGCAAGTCGCACCGCCTTGTCGTGATAGGTTCGACGGACGTCCACTTTTCGCACGATCGCTGCAACTACCCGTACCGACACAACAAAAAGAAGTTGGCCCAACTCGACGCCAATATTGAATGCGAACAATGCCAGAGGAACATCGCCGCGTGGCAATCCGATTTCGGATAGGGCGCTGGCGAATCCAAATCCGTGCAGGAGTCCGAAACAGAAAGCAATCAGCCATGGGCGTTCGGCGGTAAGACTGGGTATTCCCGCCCTTTTCCGTACAATTTCTGCCGCCACGAGCACAATGGAAAACGCAATCGCCGCCTCGATCGGGGGTCCGGGTGCATGCACAACCCCGAGCGTCGCAAGCGCGAGCGTGATCGAATGTGCGAACGTAAATGCCGTGATTGTGAGAATCAAGGCCCGGAGGTCGCGCACGATAAGCATCAACGCCAGCACGAACAGGAGATGGTCGTAGCCGAACAGAATGTGCTCAATGCCGTGGTTCACGAACGCCGTAAATATGGCGAACGGTCCACCAGTTGGGGCAGCGATCTCGATCCACGGTTGTGAGCCGCGAACGAGGGTGGTGATCGTATCGCCATCGGTTGCCTGGAAACGGACCAGCACGTCGGCGATCGTGCCCTGCAAGCCTGGGAACTCAATGCGCTGGCCGGCAAGTCCAGCGGGCGCCTCGATCACGCGACGCTCTACCAGCGAATCAGACAGTTCTCGGACAACGGGATCGGTAACGTTTCGGACACCCTCCGGTAGCCGGAGAACAACGGGCAGAGGCATGCCCGCCATTACCGGAATACGCCAAAGCACGTTGTAGCGGGTGGGCGAGGTCTGCCGTATCTCGAGATATGCCGGACGCGCATCGTGTGCGATCGCGTTGAAAACGACCAGGAACCCGAGCAACGTGAGCAGATGGCGAAGGCTTACTCTGACCATCGAAGAGGACTCTGCTGCAAGTAGGCGACGATCGCCGCGCGAGAATCGCCCTGCAGGCGAACGTTCGCCTTCAAAAGCGCTGCGAACTCCGGAGCAGCATCCCAGTACTCCCACGCAGCAAGGTCCGGCGCGACAATGCCCGCCATATCCTTGTGCTCACGCATAAACAATCTGTATGCCTCGATCGCCCGTTCGCGCGGGATCGGCCCGCCACTATTGGCCTGTACACTCAAAGCGAGTAACGCTGCCTGGATCTCCGATGTCGTACGCGAAGGGTCGAGCAGGTAGCTGTCTTCCAGCCACTTCACCCGCGACACGCCGCGCAGTTCAAGGTCCGCCGCGAGCATCGATGAAACGTTTGTCGCAATGCCGGCCTCCCGCGCGGCTGCCAGTTTCGACTCGATGACATCTGCATCATGCGAATTGCCGGCAATGCCGATCAGCAGCAAATAAAGTGGCAGTCGGGCCACGAGCGCTTGATCATCGACATACCCCCGCAGCGATCTGGCGTCGAGAAGGTGACTTGCGGCCCGCAAGGCGGCGTATGGTGCGCCCGCGGATTCAGCGTAGGCGATCTCGGCCAGCAGCGCGTCACTGTTCTCTAGATTCGGTATCGCGACGTCGAGTCGGCGCTGCCATGCAGAGGTATCGGCCTCCGATGGGTGCTCGGCGGCGAGTTCGCGCAACGCTGCTGCGTGACGGGCGCTAACCGAGCCCAAGCTCACCCACATTGGCCAAGCGTCGTCGCGAACGAGCAGCAGCGCTTTGTCGGCGGGGCCGGGATCAGGAACCACAACCTCGGTTAGCATCGTTCCGGGGCTGGTACCCTTTATGACGTCGATGACGCGAAATTGTTGCCCGTCGGGCAAGGCGAGCACCGCGTGAGGCAGTTCATCGAGGTCTTGCGACGACGAGCGTGCGGCTGTTCCGATACACAAAGGGCAGGCAGCCGCGACGGCGCTCAGAAGGAGGAGCGGCAGCGCCACGAAGAACGAGCGCACCATCACGACCCGGGAAGCACGACTTCGTAGCGGGCCCGCATCGACTCATACATGCTCGCCCGCGTTTTCTCGCGGTGTTCCTCGACCCAGGCATTCCTGACTTCCTGCTCGATTGCATCGAATTCCGGAATTTGCTGTGGAGTCATAGAGTCGATGAATACGAGATGCCATCCATATCCCGACTCCACTGGACCCGCCCACGCGCCGGGCGCAACATCGACGAGCGCACGGGCGAAAGCCGGTCCGAATTCCTTGGCGAGCACCTCCATCGAGCGGTCTCCGTAGAAGCTCTGAAACATGAACGTGTCGCCAACACCGACCGAAGCATCGATCGGCTTGCCAGACAATTGTGTGAGGGCAGCCACAGCGTCTGTGCGCGTGTTCGCACCTCTGCGATCAGGCGAGAAGTAGACATGCCGGAATGTAACGCGCGGCGGCAGCGCGAAGCGTGCCCGGCTTTTTTCGTACCAAGCGCGCAATTCTTCCGGCTTAGGCTCCTCGAGCTTCGAGAGGTCTTCTGCAACGAACTCCATCTTGCGCGCGAGCTGGCGCCTGACGATTGCATCGTCCTTGTCGAGGCCGAGCGCGAGCGCCTCGCGATAAAGCACCTCCTCGCGAACTCTTGCGTCGATGAGCTCCTTCATTTGCTGCGGCGAGGGTGGCGGTAGTCCCTGCGCCGCCCATCCCACCGCCATCTGCTTGAGATCGTCCTCGGTAATGACGATGCGATTGGACGCGTCGCGTGCAGCATGGGCCGGTTTGGCGAGCTGCCATGCGCCGAAAAGCACCAACCCGACCAGCAGGAACTGGACGAGCGGCTCGCGAATCAGGTGCCGCACCGTTACTTGACCGCAGCCTTCTTGGCACCGCCCAGATTCAGCGGGTTGAGTTCCGCCACCGCCGGAATGATCTCGTAGTTGGCATAGCCGAATTCGTTGCCGCGCGCTGCTAGGTACTTGTCGCCGACCTTGTAGACAGTGATTTCGATCGGTGAACCTGACATCGGGTTAACGATCTTGCCGTTGTTTATGAAGTAAGCCGAAGTCACGCCGAGTTTGGACGCCTCCACCGGATTGCCAACCAGGCTCGGCAACATCGTGTTCCTACCGAGGAAGCGCAGCCAGATCTGACCCTGATTGGGCGCGAACTTCTGTGTATTGAAGCCGGGTTCGGAAGGTGTCGCAACTTTTGTTCCGGGGCCGGAGTCACCGTAAATGACTTCGTACTTGTCACCGGTGACGTTATTTTGCAGCCAAGTCGACTTGCCAACGATCAGCGCACGAAGCTGAGCGTCGTTCAGCGCAACTCCCCCCTGCTTCTTGAGGTCGCTGACTGTCATTCCATTCGGCTTGGCTGTCTTCCGCGCTTCGGCGGTTGGCGTATACCAGATGGGCGAGGACCAGGCGCGCTCCTGAATCGTCGGCGGTACCACGTCGGGCGGCGCGATGCCCAACTGCTTGGCCTGGATTGTCGTCCAGCGTGGCGTCGGGATCTCCAACACCCGCGCGTAATAGAAGGCATCCAGCGATGGATCAAACTCGGGATCGGTCCACACCTGCTTAAGCTCCACCGCGCCAATCGAGTTGGTGTAGGTCGCCTTCTCGATGTCGACCGTGTTACCGATCGGTGGCACCACACCCGTCCATTTATCCGGTTTGCGGTCGCCGGCCCAAACTACGTCGAAGACTCTCTCGAAGCTTTGGCCATTCTTGCTCCAACCCTTGACGATCTGGATGCGATCCAGGTTGCCGGAAGTCGGGTCCTTTACAGCCCAGACCACGAATGTCGGCGCCTTCGCTTTCGCGACGGGCAGGTCGCCGCCCATCGGCACGCCCTTGGCGTAACCCGTTTTCACCCAAGCCGCATCCTTGAGTATTTCGGGTGTGTACTCCCAGCCGCCAAACAGTCGAACCTTTATATGCGGGCCGCTTACCGCGAACGTCTCCTTGCGCTGCATGCCCTCAAACAGCGAGGCGCGCGTATTCTCCTCGGCCCACACGCCAGTCAGGCCGGCGGGGTACAAATTACGCGGATCCATGCCGGCAGCAATCTTGCCGGACATGCGGATTTCCGGCGTTGCGTCAGTCAGGGCATGGGCGCCGAACCAGTTCTCCTGTCGATACGCAACTGCTGTGTTGTGCGAGTCGGCAGCAGCGCCAAAGCCAAACTTGTAGGGATTGAAGCCCTTGCTGCCCTGCATCGCCACGCCATCCTTCAAGGCCTGGCGCGCAAAGCTGCCCACGAGATGGGGCGTGCGGCCGGGCGGGTCGCCGATCAGGAACTGCATGATCTCGAAGCTTGCGAACTCGTCGTTCGGGGACATCAGCGGATGCGTCTCGGATGTGCCCTTGATCTGGTGGATCTCCACCAGTCGCTCATTGCGCATGCGCGACTCGGCCCAAGCGGCATCGATTGGGCGCCCCCGAAGGTCGACCTCGGTTGGGTACATGCGTCCATCGGAGATATTGGCGTTATGCGAGATGGCGAGCAGTTCGTTGCCCTTCTTGCGCTCTGCGTCCATCCAGTTCCACAAATCTTCAGGAAAGGAGGAATCCAGTGCACTAAATGGCGCTTCCGGTACTTTGTGGCATTCCTTGAAGAAAATGTTGCGGTGCATGTTCATGTTGTTCGGCATCGACGTCCACTCATAGGAGCAGAACGCCGTGAACTTGCCAGGCTCGTTCGCAGCCTGCGCTGCGGCGATGGTTTCTTTCCAGACGGTGCCAGCAATTTTAGGGTCCATCAGAGACTTGACGGGCGGTCCGCCGAACAACACCTTGGCCACGTAGTTGAAGATGCGAATGCCCTCTTCCGAAAGCGGCTTGTTGGGATCGATCTTCAAGGGCTGCGCCGCCGGCACCTTGCTCAGCGCCGAGGTGGGGTCGTTGGCATACTTGATGACGCCGACGTACTCCGAGTGATCGGTAACGCCTGCCCAGTCGAGCGGCGTGACGATCTTGACGTCGTAGCCGGCCGGATGTTTGATTGGCTCGCCTTTGAAGTACTTGTAGGCATCCGCCGGGCCCGTCATGCGGTTACCAAGCAGCCAAGCGTCGAGCGACCAGCTCGTGTGAACATGCGTCTCGCCAAAGTACGCATCGCGGTCTGGATTGGCGCCGAGCGCCGACGTTCCGAACGCACCAGAAACAAGTGTCGCAACCACGGCAATACAACTTTTGCGAAAAGGTATTTGCATTGTCTGTTTCCCCCGCGAATCGATCGACAATCTGGCGTCGCCAGCCCTGCCCATTTACGACACCCGCATCCTAGTTTACACCACGTTCCGCCAGAAATGGTTAACGGTCATCGATGGTCAAACCTTCGCCAGATCGGCTTGGGCCATTCGTCAATTTCTCGCTGGAATATCCGATTATCTCCTCTTGAGGAAACTCTCCAAACGCCCCATCAATTCACGGCATGCTGAATCAGGAGCGTTGCAAGATGGGCGATTTAGCGCTGTTGATTGCTTGGGATCCTGAATTTCCCCCGTAGACTCCAACTCACAGGGGTACCGGCCTGACAGCACATGGTGATACACGCACCGTTGGACCCACGACGGTCATATCCATCGCGGTTTTTTGATCGAGATTCAATGTCGACCGCAACAGCCCTCCTATAATCGGCCGCATGATCCAGTTCAATAACGTAGCTAAGACTTTCCGGCGCGCGCGCGTGCTTGATGGCATCAGCCTCGACATCAGGCTCGGCGAGCGGGTGGCGCTGATCGGCTCCAATGGCGCCGGCAAGACGACGCTGATCCGCTGCCTGCTGGGCGAATACACCTATGATGGCGCGGTCACGGTCAATGGCCTTGACCCGCGCGGCAATCGCACCGCCGTGCTCGGCAGCATCGGCTTCGTGCCGCAACTGCCGCCGCCGCTGAAGATGCCAGTCGGTCAATTAATCGATTTTTCGGCGGCCCTGTGCGGCACCGATCCGCGGAGCATTCACGGCATTGCCAAGCGCCTCGGGCTCGATATCGAGAGCATTCTTTCCCGCCAGTTCGTGCGCCTCTCCGGCGGCATGAAACAGAAACTGCTGATCGCCATCGCGCTTGGCCGCGAAGCCAGGGTGCTGGTGATGGACGAACCGGCGGCCAACCTCGACCCGGAAGCGCGCAAGATTTTCTTCGACCTGCTGGCCGAACGTCAGAACGAAGCGACGATGATCATTTCCAGCCACCGGCTCGACGAAGTCTCGTCGCTGGTCAATCGCGTCATCGAAATGGACATGGGCAAGATCGTGCTCGACGACAAGGTGGCGGACGATGTTTCGCTGTCCGGCACGCTGACTTGTCGCATCGTCATCAAGCGGTTCGAGCCGGCCTTCGCCAAGGCGATCGATGCCTGGAGATTTGCGCCCAGCGACGACAAGCTGGTATGGACCGGCCATATCGCCGGCCCCGATCGGCTACGCTTCCTCGGCATGATTTCCCGTTACACCGCGCTGGTCAGCGATATGTCGCTGGCCGAAGCGGCAAACTGAGCATGTGTAACAACCCGCGCCGCCATTTTCTCGGCCGCCTCGCCGTCGGCGGTTTCGCGCTGACACCGCTTGCCGCGCTCCTCGCCGGCTGCAGCAAATCCGGCTGGCCGGAAGGCATGACGGCGATCAAGTGGGATCGCGACACCTGCGTGGTTTGCAGCATGGCGATTTCCGATCATCGCTTCGTCGGTGAAATGCGCGGCGGCCCGGAAAATACCGTCTTCAAGTTCGACGACCCCGGCTGCATGGCCATCTGGCTACGGGACAAGGTCGAAAAATACCCGTGGCTGGCCGACCCCGCGACGCAGATGTGGGTCGCCGACTACGAGAACAGCAAGGGCCGCGAAAGCATCCGCTGGCTCGATCCCCGGCGCGCCTACTACATCGCCCGCAGCTCGCCGATGGGATTCAACTTCGCCGCCGTCGCGACACCGCAAGGCGGCGCGGTCGACTTCAACGACATGCGCCAGCACGTTCTGGCAAGGTTAAAAAAATGAAGCAACTGTGGCTCACCGCCAAGCTGGACATCGTCGAATCGCTGCGCGCGCGCTGGTTCCAGATCTACACGCTGGTCTTTGGCGGCATCGTCGCCCTGCTCTTCCTGTTCGGCCTCACCGAATCGCGCGTCCTCGGCTTCATCGGCCTGTCGCGCCTGCTCGTCACCTACATCCAGCTGACGATGGCGATCCTGCCGATCTTCGTGCTGATCACCACCGTCCGTTCGGTAGCCGGCGACCGCGAGGCCGGCGTCTTCGAATACCTGTTGTCGCTGCCGGTGTCGTTGTCGGCGTGGTTCTGGGGCAAGATCGTCGGCCGCTACATCGTCGTCTTCGCGCCGGTCTTCCTCGCCATGCTCGGCGCCGTCGGCTGGGCCAGCTTCAAGGACATCGAAGTGCCGTGGGGCATGTTCGGCTACTACACCGCGCTGCTCGCCGTCATGGCGCTGTGCTTCCTCGGCATCGGCATGCTCATCTCGGCCGTCGCCCGCAGCACCGACATCGCGCAGGGCGCCGCCTTCATGGTCTGGCTGACGCTGCTGCTCTTCCTCGATCTGATCCTGCTCGGCGTCATGATCCAGGGCAAGGTGGCGCCGGAAGTCGCCGTCGGGCTGGCGTTGGCCAACCCGCTGCAAGTCTTCCGCACCGCGGCGCTGGCGCTCTTCGACCCGCAACTGATCGTTCTCGGCCCCTCGGCCTATGTCATCCTCGACACCTTCGGGCTGGCCGGCTACAAGGTCTTCGCGCTGGCCTACCCGGCCGCGCTCGGCTTGCTCAGTGCTACCATCGGCTACTTCATCTTCCGTCGTGGCGACCTGCCTTGAGAACACTTTTCGTATCGCTGGTTTTTGCCCTTTTTCTGGGGTCGACCGCAACCGCCCAGGAAATGCCCTCGTCGGCGCCGCTGTTCGCCGCCACCCTGAGCAATCTCGACGATCAACCGGTGGCACTGGGCCGGTACAAGGGCAAGCCGCTGGTCGTCAATTTCTGGGCCCGCTGGTGCGGCCCCTGCCGCGCCGAGATTCCCGAGCTGATCAAGTTCCGCGCCACCCACAAGGGCAAGATCGAGGTGCTCGGCATCGGCATCGAAGACAAGGCCGAACCAGCCCGCGAATTCGCCAAGGCCTACGAGATGGATTACCCGATCTTCATCGCCAGGGAACAGGGCTTTCCGCTAATGAAGGCACTGGGCAACACCAAGGCTGGGCTGCCGTTCACGGTATTTATCGAC
>JAEUOH010000210.1 GCA_016790845.1 Dechloromonas sp. | reverse complement strand
CAAGGCCTGCCAGCCGCTCGGCGCCGTCCTCTGCGCCTCCGGCTTCCACAAGACCCTGCCCTACGTGCATGGTTCGCAAGGCTGCGTCGCCTACTTCCGCACCTACTTCAACCGTCACTTCAAGGAACCGTGCTCCTGCGTGTCCGACTCGATGACGGAAGATGCAGCCGTGTTCGGCGGCCAGAAGAACATGTTCGACGGCCTGGAAAACGCCAAGGCCATCTACAAGCCGGACATGATCGCCGTGTCGACCACCTGCATGGCCGAAGTCATCGGTGACGACCTGAACGCCTTCATCAACAACGCCAAGAAGGCTGGTCACATTCCGCAAGAGTATCCGGTTCCCTTCGCCCATACCCCGTCCTTCGTCGGTTCGCACACCACCGGCTGGGACAACATGGAAGAAGGCATCCTGCGCTACTTCACGCTGAACTACATGGAAGGCAAGAAAGTCGGCAGCAACGGCAAGGTCAATTTCGTTCCCGGCTTTGAAACCTACCTCGGCAACTATCGCGTCATCAAGCGCATGATGTCCGAAATGGGCGTCGATTATCAGTTGCTGTCGGACCCCACCGATGTCTTCGATACTCCGGCTGACGGCGAATTCCGCATGTACGCTGGCGGCACGACGATGGAAGAGGTCAAGGACGCACCGAACGCCATCACCACCATCCTGCTGCAACCGGCCCAGCTGGAAAAGACCAAGAAATTCGTCGAAAACACCTGGAACCATGACATTCCAAAGCTCAACATCCCGATGGGTGTCGAATGGACCGACGAATTGCTGATGAAGGTCTCCGAACTGACCGGCAAGCCGATCCCGGCCTCGCTTGAACTGGAACGTGGCCGCTGCATGGACCTGATCTCCGACAGCCACGCCTGGCTGCACGGCAAGAAGTTCGCCCTCTACGGCGATCCTGACTTCGTCATGGGCATGGTCAAGATCCTGCTGGAAGTTGGCGCCGAGCCGACCCACATCCTGTCCCACAACGCCAACAAGCGCTGGGGCAAGGCCATGGAAAAACTGCTCGCCTCCAGCCCGTTCGGCACCCTGGGCAAGGTCTACGTCGGCAACGACCTGTGGCACATGCGCAGCCTGTGCTTCACGGACAAGCCCGACTTCCTGATCGGTAACAGCTACGGCAAGTACATCCAGCGCGACACCCGCCACAAGGGTGAAGAGTTCGAAGTACCGTTGATCCGCCTTGGCTTCCCGATCTTCGACCGTCACCATCAGCATCGTGCCACCACCATGGGCTACGAAGGCATGATGTCCGTGGTCACCCAGCTGACCAACGCTGTCCTTGAGCAACTCGACAAGGAAACGATCGGCATGGGCACCACCGACTACAACTTCGACCTGGTCCGCTGATCCGGATCACCTGAGCCCCGACTGCCGGCCACGGCAGCGGGGCTCAGGCACGCGAGCGACTTGCAAAATACCTAGGGAGCATAAAATGGCCAACATCATGATCCGCCAGGGCGAAAAGGGTTTGACCTTTTACCTCCCGAAGCGCGACCTGGAAGCCTCCATCGAGTCCATCGAATTCGACACCGACGAAAAATGGGGTGGCGAGCTGAAACTGGACAACGGGGGGTCGTACTACATCGATCCGATCGCCAAGCCGCCCCGCCTGCCCATTTCCCTGCGTGCCAAGCGCCTTGGCGCGGCAGAGGATTAAGTTTGTTGAACCTGACCGCCAAGCCAGCCGATTAGCCAGCGACCGCGGATATTAAGGAGAGCATCATGGCAATGAAGATTGATCCCGACATGTGCACCGCCTGCGGCGACTGCAAGCCAGTCTGCCCGACCAAATCGATCAGTTCCGGCAAGATCTTCTACAAGATCGACGCCGCGACCTGCACCGAGTGTGACGGCCACAACGACTCCCCGCTGTGCGTGGATGTCTGCCCGTCCGGTTGCATCAGCCCCGCCTGAGTACCCAGCCTCTTGAGCCGAGCGCCTGTGCAGTGTGAAAACTGTACCGGCGCTCCACTGAAGATGCTGCCAGGAGCCCACCATGTCGCCCACACCTATCGCCTCACGCGAAGCCGCGCTACGTATCGCGCTGGCTGCCCGTGCCTTGAACGGCCTTGATGTAAAGGCTTTCGTCGCAGCGCTCGTCGAAAAGCTGGAGCCGCCGCTCACCGAATCGAAACTCGGCAAATTGACCGTCGAAGACCTGCGCACCCTGTTGGCCGGCGACTTCGCCGAGCAGGGCTGCCATGTCGGCGTCGAGCCGGAACAGCTCAAGGAAGCGGTGCGCGTGCTCTGGGGCCAGGGCATCGAGCACAGTGACTTTCCGGTGATCGAGGCCTATGCCGATGGTGAGATGCCCGGCTCGATCCGCGTCGCCGTCGCCGCCAATCGCGGCGAGAACCTGGACGGCCACTTCGGCTCCTGCGACCGTTTTCTGGTCTATCAGGTCGGCCAGCAGGCGATCAAGCTGATCGACGTACGCAGCACGGCCGAAGCCGACGGTGCCGAGGACAAGAATGCCGCGCGCTCCGAGCTGATCGGCGACTGCCAGATTGTCTATATCCAGTCGATCGGCGGCCCGGCCGCTGCCAAGGTCGTGCGCGCCGGTGTGCATCCGGTCAAGAAGCCGACCGGCGGCCCGGCGCGCGAGATTCTCGCTGAATTGCAGGAACGACTGACCTCGCCGCCGCCCTGGCTCGCCCAGATCATGGGGGTTCGTTCGGCTTCGCTCGCCCGCTTCGAAGAAGATCTGGCCGCGGAGGATGCCCAAACGTGATTACGCCAAGCCAGCTTGCCCAGGTCGGCGAAGCCGCGCTCCTCGATGCTCGCGCCGCTTCGTTGCGCCAGCGTTTCCCGGAGCTCCATTTCACCGAATGCAGCGAGGACGACGTCTCGCCCCGCTACAAGCCGGCTTTCACAGTCACCGGCTACGACCTCTACTACATTTCCGGCGCGACCGGTCACTGCCTCGAACTGACCAACGATGCCGCCATCGCCTCCGGCATCCTGATTGCCGCCAAGGTCGATGAAGAGTGAACAGCAGCAACCCCAGGCCGGCATGGGCAAGCTGGGACTCTGTTCCGGCTGCAGCTACTTTCCCGGGCACCTGAACGCGAATCTCTGTACGCCGGGCGACGCCTGCATCCGCGCCCATAGCGGGCGGCAGATCGACCGTTTCCTGCGCAACAATCGCTCGGAAGCCGTCAAGTATCTTGACGACATCTTCTGGGAGAGGCGGGCCATTGCGGCGCGCTATGCGCCGGTCGACGAGATTTTCAACCTCAAATCCGACCCCGACGAAGTCGTGCGCCGTGTGGTGGCAACCCGTTTGCCAACCGAACAACTCGAGTCGATGATCAAGGATCGCGACCGCGAAGTCCGCCTATCAGTCGCCACACGCCTGCCGGAGCCCCTGCTCATCCAGCTGGTCAACGATGACGATTACCTGATCCGCGCCACCGTCGCCCGTCGCCTGCCGCACGGCCAGCTCACCCGGCTGGTCAAGGATTCCGAACGCGAAGTGCGCAAGGTCGTCGCCTCGCGGCTGCCTTCGTTCGCACTGCACATGCTGGCCAACGACCCCGAGCCGGAAGTCCGCGCCATCGTCGCCGAGCGCGCATTGCCTGGCCTCGCTGCGGCACTGCTCAAGGACGAAGAATGGTGGGTGCGGCTGGCCGCCGTCGGCAACGCCCCGCTCGAATTCCTGCAGCCGATGACCAGCGATCCCGAAATCGAAGTCCGCGAAGCGGCACAGGCTCGACTGGCCGAAGAAAACGACATCTGAAAACGAGGAAAATCCGATGAAAGAAACACAGGGGTGGTCGGAATACTGCAAATCACTTGCTCCCAGTATCGTCGAAACCTGTGCCAAGGTCGCCGTCAGCAGCGGCCCCGGCGCGCTGGTCAAGGCCTTGAGCGTGGCCCTGCCCGAGTGGAAGTTCCGCCACGCCATGAGCCGCGGCGGCTGGTATCGACTGGGCGGCGTGCTGGATGGCAATGGCCAGCGCATCAGCGATAACCTCGAACGCTGGGTGGAAAACGCCCTCGACGAGCGCGACGGCGACTTCAACCAACTGATCGACGACTTCGCCGATCAGACCCTCTACGCCACGCGCCTGGTCGGCCAGACGCACTATCTGGTCGCCTCGGCCAGCGACGATACTGACGGCTTCCTTCAGCTGGAAATCGAGGATTTGCAGGAAATGCGCGTCCACCAGCTCTTCTTGAACGAGCCGGGCTCGCTTGAGGAACTCGTCGACCCGCGCGGCGGTGCCGACAAGCCGCAACCGGTCGGCCTGCCGTTCTACAATTTCCGCCGCATCCAGCACATTGGCGCCTTCCTCAAGCGCATGCTGGAGCAAAAACCCGAACCGGCCCCGATTCACCGGATGCTCGACGACTGGGGGAAATGCAGCGCTGCCAGCACCAGCCCCTACTACAGTCACTGGGTCATCGCCACCCGCGAACACCTCGACCGTTACCACCAGCCCGTTTTTCGCGCCCAGCCGATTGCCACGCTGGCCGGCGAACCGCCCGAATTCGATTGCCCCAGCGACACCAGCGGCCTCAAGCTGCAGGCAGTGCTAACGCATTTCGACCGCGAAGCCGGCTACCCGATGGCCTGGTATTTCCACATGCTGACCACCAAGGCCGTTCCGCACTGGGTGGCCCAGACCGTCGTCGAGGATTCTCTTGCCGGTTTCGCTTACCTGCCGCAACGCGATGTCGACGTCGTGCGCAACTGGCTGCACCGACCCTACGCCGTCTGACGACGACCCGGAGCACACCAGAAAGCGGACTAGCTGGCGAGAATCCCGCGCATTTCGCTGACCGAGAAACCGCGCAGCGTCTGCGCGCGGACGTTCCCCATGGCCGCCACCTTGAACATGACGGCCATCGCTGCCGCCTCCTCGCCCTCGATGATGACCAGCATGTCGTACTGGCCGGTGGTGTAGAGCACGGTCGTCACCTTGACGCCCGCCTTCTCCGCCATGGCCGCAAAAGCCTCGAAACGATCCGGCGAATCCTTCACATTGCGCATCCCCTGATCCGTCAGGTTGATGAGGGAAACAAGTGTTGTCATGACCTTCCTCCTTTGTTGAAGAACAAGCAGCATTTGGCTGCAACACCCCGGCGGCCACTCAGGTCGCCTTGGAGATCACGCAGATTAGAGCAGGTCGAATCATGGCGCCCCCGGCAGAGACTCAACTTCGAATCCCCATCGGAATGCGAAAGGATTCTTCAGTCTAGATGCCAATTGCACAAACACAAGAGCCTAGGCACAATCGTCATGCCGCACTGAACCACCATCGCCTCGAACGCAATAGCCCCCCAAGGACAGACAAATGCAAATAGCACGATCCATTTCCCTGACCGCCGCGATCTTCGGCGCCATCGCCGCAATCGGGCTTTCCGGTTGCGAAAAGAAGGCTGATCCGGTCGCCGCCGCCCAGGTCGCCGACAAGAAGGCCGAAATTCCCGTTCCCGGCATCGCCGAAGTCAAGGCCATCGCCGAGGAAGGCTTCGTTTACGGCCTGCCGCTCATCATGAACTACGGCGTCATGTACGAGTACGTACTCGACAAGAACTCGGGGCAATTCAAAGCGCCTTTCAACAACATCTACAACGAACATCGCGTCTTCACCTACGAAGACACGGCGATCCCGACGCCCAACAGCGACACCCCCTACTCACTGGCCTGGCTCGACCTGCGTGCCGAACCGGTCGTCATCTCGGTGCCGGCCGTCGATCCCAAGCGTTACTACTCGGTGATGCTCAACGATGGCAACACCTTCAACTACGGCTACATCGGCAGCCGCGCCACCGGCAGCGAAGCCGGCGATTACCTGATCGTCGGTCCGCGCTGGAAGGGCGAAACCCCGCCGGGAATCAAGAAGGTCTTCAATTCGACCACCGACTTTTCGCTCGCCGCGTTCCGCACCCAGTTGATCGACGCCAAGGACATGCCCAACGTCGAGGCCGTCCAGGCAGGCTACAAGGTGCAGCCGCTGTCGGCTTTCCTCAACCAGCCGGCCCCGGCCGCTCCCGCTGCGGTTGATTGGCCCAAGTTCGACAAGGAACTGGTCAAGACCGAGTTCTTCGATTACCTCGACCTCGCGTTGCAGTTCGCGCCGGCCGGCCCCGAGGAAGAAGCGATCCGCGCCAAGCTCGCCAGCATCGGCATCGGTCCCGGCAAGAAGTTCGCCTTCAAGGATCTCTCGCTCGAGCACAAGGCGGCCATCCTGCTTGGCATGAAGGAAGGCGACAAGAAGGTCACAGAGAAGGTCGCCAGCCTCGGCAAGACGATCAACGGCTGGCATGTCAGCTCCCTGTTCGGCGACCGCGCCTTCTACAACGGCGACTGGCTGCTGCGGGCAGCTGCGGCACGGGCAGGCATTTACGGCAACAACGCCGAAGAAGCGATGTACCCGATGGCCAAGACGTTGGCCGATGGCACCGTGCTCGACGGTTCCAAGCACAACTACACCCTGACCTTCGCCAAGGATCAGTTCCCGCCGGTCAACGCCTTCTGGTCGGTCACCATGTACGACGCCAAGAACCAGTTGCTGGTCAAGAACCCGATCAACCGCTACCTCATCAACTCGCCGATGATGTCGGGCATGAAGAAGAACAAGGACGGTTCGCTGACGCTCTACATCCAGAAGGATTCGCCGGGCAAGGACAAGGAAGCCAACTGGCTGCCGGCGCCCGATGGCGATATTTACCTCGTGATGCGCCTCTACTGGCCCAAGGACACGCCGCCGTCCATCCTGCCGGCTGGCGAAGGCACCTGGCAGCCGCCGGCGCTCGTCCAGGCCAAGTAATCCCGGCCTGAGCCAACCGAGGATCGGGGCGCACAAATCGCCCCGATCCTTTTTTTTGCCCTTCGGATTGACTTGGCCCGATGCGCGGCGCACGCTGACAGTGCACCATCGCAATCACTCGAGGGGAACAAAATGCAAAACACCATGCTTTCCCGATTCTACGGGCTGCTGCTCGCCGCCCTCGCCATCGTGCTGCTCGCCCCGGCCGCCGCCTTTGCCGCCGATCGTGCCGCACTCGAACGCGACGCCCGCAACGCCTACAACAAACTGGTCGCCAGAGTTCCGGCCGCCAAAGCGCTATCCAAGGAAGCCGACGCCGTGCTCGTCTTTCCCAAGATCACCAAGGCCGGCCTCGTCATTGGCGGACAATACGGCGATGGCGTCCTCTTCCGGGGCGACAAGATCGTCGGCTACTACAACACCAGCGGCGCCTCCTATGGCCTGCAAGCCGGCGCCCAGCAATACGGCTACGCCATGTTCCTGATGAACGAAAAGGCCGTGCACGCGCTGACCAGGAACGAAGGCTTCGAAGTCGGCGTCGGCCCCAGCGTCGTCGTCGTCGACCAGGGCATGGGCAAAACCATGACCACCACCACCGCCACCGAAGACATCTACGCCTTCATCTTCAGCCAGAAAGGCCTGATGGCCGGCATCGGCCTGCAAGGCAACAAGATCACGCCGATCAAGCCATAGCGATTTTGATTTTTGCACTTTTTTGGCGGTCGACCGCAACCGACCGCCGTACGTCACCCTGGCTGGCCGGCGGCACCGGATGATACGATCCGTCAGGTAATGCCACTGTGCTGACCCAAGGACACGCCACCATCGGCCCAGGCGGCCGGCAAGTCATCTGAAACAGCCATCCGATATCGTGCAGGCGCAGCAAGGCCGCATTGCTGCGGGAACAAAATCAACTCCTCAAACACCTCGACGGAATCTCACAAATGCTCAAGAAAACCATTGGCCTTGGCTTGATAGCCGCCACCCTGCTGCTACAGGCCTGCTCGATGGCGCCGTCGCGACTGCCAGCGGTACCGAATGATCTGACCGCCAAAGCAGAGATTCCAGGGATGTCGGGGGTCCGTTATGTTGCGGGGGTCGATGTTCCCGAGATGACGCTCAAGGGGCATGAATCGCTGCAACGGGAACTCGATTATCGTGCACAGCAAGGGCTCAAGGGGCCGCTACCGCCGGCATCTTTCATCGCCATTTCAGGTGGCGGCGATAATGGCGCGTTCACTGCCGGCTTGATGAACGCCTGGACGGTGACCGGCACCCGCCCTGAATTCAAACTCGTCACCGGCATCAGCACCGGCGCGCTGATAGCGCCATTCGTCTTTCTCGGGCCGAAATACGACGCGACGCTGAAGGAGGTGTACACCACCATTTCGCCGAAGGACGTCCTTGCCCCACGCGGCTTCATCTCGGGCGTGCTCAGCGACGCGATGGCCGACAACACCCCGCTGTTGAACCTGACGCGAAAATCGATAACCGAAGACCTGCTGAAGGAGGTCGCCACCGAATATGCCAAGGGCCGCCTGCTGCTGGTCGCCACCGCCGACATCGATGCGCGCCGTCCGATCATCTGGGACATGGGGAAAATCGCCAGCTATGGCGGCCCCAAGGCTCTCGATCTGTTCGTGAAGGTCATGATCGCCTCCGCCTCGATTCCTGGCGGCTTTCCGCCGATGATGCTCGACGTCGAAGTCGACGGCAAACCCTTTCAGGAAATGCACGTCGACGGCGGCATTATGGCGCAGGTATTCGCCTACCCGGCCGGTATCCGGATCAACAAGGAAGCCGCGGCGATGGGCGTGACTCGCGAACGCAAGCTCTATGTAATCCGCAACGCGCGGCTCGACCCGGAGTGGGCAAATGTGGAGCGCAATACCGTGACCATCGCTGCGCGCTCGGTCGCCTCGTTGATTCACAGCCAGGGCATCGGCGACCTATACCGCATCTATGCCACTGCCGAGCGCGACGAAGTCGATTTCAACCTCGCCTTTATCCCGTCGAGCTTCAATGCGCCACACAAGGAAGAGTTCGACACCGAATACATGCGAGCCCTTTACGCCACCGGCTATGAGATGGCCTTGAAGGGCTTCCCGTGGCTCAAGGCGCCCCCTGGATTCACTTTGCCAGGCGCTGCACCAGCAGGGAAGTAGCCAGCACAACGCGCAAGTCCGTGATCCGGCACAGGCCGGTATTCATTGCCGAAGCGGATCGGCCTGCTGGATACCGGCCTGATTCTTCTCCTTCTTCGACTGCGCGCAAGCACCTGTCACCGTGAACGAGAAAATCGCCAACGTGGCAACCGCGCGCATCTTGATCGGTTTCATGATGCTCCTTTCGTGTGGAAACAATTAGAGCCCTGCAGAACTCCGGCGAAATTCCGCAGGTTGTCGCCAGCAATCGTCATCAGTTGGCGAAGACCAATCTCAGTCCAGTCCACAGCCACCCACGTTTCGGTGACGGTTTTTGCCCTTTTTTGCCGGTCGACCGCAACAGGCCGCCTGGCGGCGCTATTTCATCGAATGCAGGCCGATCATGTTGCCTTCAGTGTCGAGCACCAGCGCAATGAAGCCGTACTGGCCAATCGAGAACTTGCCGCGTTGAAGCTGCCCGCCGGCCTTCTCGGCGCGGGCCTGCTCGACGGCGCAGTCATCGCAGCTGAAATAGACCAGCGTGCTGTTGCGCCCGGCCGAGAAGCCTTCCATCTTGACCAGCGAACCGGCCGCCCCCCAGAGGTCGGGCTGCATCGGGAAGGCCCACATTTCGATGGCGTCGCTGTGCAGCTTTTCCAGCGTGGTCTGGAAGACGGTTTCGTAAAAGGCCTTGGCACGCGCCATGTCATCGACGTAAATCTCGAACCAGCCGACGGGATTGGGTTTCATGGGTTTCTCCTTGGTTTGAAGTTGGTCGCGGAATCGTGCCGATTGGCCTGCTGATGTCTAGCGTAGACCAAAGCGGCAAGGCGCGGTTCTGAGGCGTCTTGTCGTGTTCACTACATCGGTTCGACAGCGCATCGGGGGCAAAGGAATTTATTACGTATATTCAATTACTTACAGCCTGGCACCGCGCTTGCTAGAAGAGTGGCGAGGAGATTCCAATGACCCAGCCGCAATTCGTCACCATCAACGACACCACCCTGCGCGACGGCGAGCAGTCGGCTGGCGTGGCGTTTTCGCTGGACGAAAAGCTGGGCATCGCCCGCCAGCTGGCCGCCATCGGCGTGCCGGAACTGGAAGTCGGCATCCCGGCGATGGGCGAGGAGGAACGCGACTCGATCCGTGCCGTCGCCGCGCTCAAGCTGGCACCGAAGCTGATGGTGTGGAGCCGCATGCACGCCGCCGACATCGCCGCTTGCGCCGGCCTCGGCGCGCACCTGATCGACATTTCGGTGCCGGCTTCCGACCAGCACCTGGCCTACAAGCTCAAGCAGGATCGCGCCTGGCTGCTGCGGGAACTGCCGAAATACATTGGCGCCGCGCTGAGCCTTGGCCTCGAAGTCGGCCTCGGCTGCGAGGATGCCTCGCGCGCAGACCTCGACTTTCTGTGCGCCCTGGCCGAAACCGCCGAACGTGCCGGCGCCCGGCGGCTCCGTTTCGCCGACACGCTGGGCATTCTTGAACCCTTTGGCACTTTCGAGCGGATTTCGGCGCTGCGCCGCAATACCGGCCTGGAAATCGAAATGCACGCCCACGACGACATGGGGCTGGCCACCGCCAACACGCTGGCCGCCTGCAAGGCCGGGGCGACGCACGTGAATACCACGGTCAACGGCCTCGGCGAACGCGCCGGCAATGCGCCGCTGGAAGAAGTGGTGCTCGGCCTGACCAAGCTTTACGGCATCGAAACCGGCGTCAATCTCAAGGGCTTCCCTGCCCTTTCCAGCCAGGTCGCCAGCGCTTCGGGCCGCGCCGTGCCGTGGCAGAAGAGCGTCGTCGGCGCCGGCGCCTTCACCCACGAAGCCGGCATCCACGTCGATGGCCTGCTCAAGCATCCCGACAACTATCAGGGTTTCGATCCGCAGGATGTCGGCCAGGAACACCGCATCGTGCTCGGCAAGCACTCCGGCTCGCGCGCCGTGCAGGTCGTCTATTCCCGGCTCGGCCTGAGCGTGGACGAGCGCGAGGCGCAGGCGCTGCTGCCGCGCGTGCGCAACTTCGTTGCCGAACACAAGCACCCGCCCGAGGCGCCGGACCTGCGCGCCCTGCTGGCCTCCGTCCGGAGCCATCACCATGTCTGAAGCGATCCCCATGACAGCAACCGTCACCCTGGCACCGGGCCTCTGGGCAACCCTCAAGGAAGACCTCGCCTGCGTCTTCCAGCGCGACCCGGCCGCTCGCTCGACGCTGGAAGTGCTGACCACCTACCCCGGCGTCCATGCCATTCTGACCCACCGTCTTTCGCACCGGCTGTGGCTTTCCGGCTGGCGCTTCCTGGCGCGCTTCCTGTCCTTCCTCGGGCGCACGCTGACCAATGTCGACATTCACCCGGGCGCCACCATCGGCCGCCGCTTCTTCATCGATCACGGCGCCTGCGTGGTGATCGGCGAGACCGCCGAAGTCGGCGACGACGTGACGCTCTACCACGGCGTCACGCTGGGTGGCACCTCATGGAACAAGGGCAAACGCCACCCGACGCTGGCCAATGGCGTGGTGGTCGGCGCCGGGGCCAAGATTCTCGGGCCGATCAGCATCGGCGAGCGCGTGCGCGTCGGCGCCAATTCGGTGGTGGTCAAGGACGTGCCGGCCGACCGCACGGTGGTCGGCGTGCCGGGGCGCATCGTCGATACGCGGGCCGGCAGCCAGCGCCCGGAAAACGGCATCAGCCTCGACCACAACCTGCTGCCCGACCCGGTCGCCAAATCCATCGCCTGCCTGATCGAGCGCATCGAGTTGCTGGAAAAGGAACTCGCCGAAGTACGCAACGAACCGCCGCCGCCCGACCACAGCGGGCAATGTAAAACCTGTACCGCCGGCGACTTGTGCTGCGAGCACGAAGCCATGCACCTTGTTGAGATGAATTGATACGCCATGGATCTGCTCGACTTCTCCGACTGCAAGCTCTATTTCGAGGACGAACTGCCGGCCGAGGCGGAACGTCTGATCGCCCAGGCCGCCCAGGATTACGGCAACCCAGATGCCGAAATGGCGCTGCTGCGCGCCCATCTGATCGCCCCCGAGCACCTGACCGTGCTGGTCAGCCTCTATCGCTACTATTTCTATCAGCACCGGCTAGACGACGTGCTGATCGTCGCCGACCACGCCAAGCGCATCGCCGCCCGCCATCTCGGCATTCCCGCCGACTGGCGCAGGATCGACGAAGCCCAGCTCGGCACCGCCGCCGCCAATTCGTTCGGTCTGCTGCGTTTTTACCTGCTGGCGATCAAGGCCGAGAGCGTCGTCCTGCTGCGCCTCGGACGCATTGGCGAATCGCGCGACCGCCTGATCCGACTGGCCGCGCTCGACAGCCGCGACCATCTGGGCGCCGCCAAGCTGCTCGAAGTCGTCGATGAGTTCCAGAACGACGCCGCGAATACCGAAAACCCTTCTTTGAACCTTGCAGCCGCCTGAGGAAACCATCATGGACGATACCCTGACCCTTGCCGAAGCCATGGAAGACCTGGTTTCCGCCGAAGACTTCCTGGAATATTTCGGGGTGCCCTACGACCCGGCCGTGGTGCATGTGAATCGCCTGCACATCCTGCAGCGCTTCCACGACTACCTCAGCAAGCAGGCGCCCAACCTACCGCCCGAGGAAGAGCAGCAGCGCGGCATCTATCGCCTGTGGCTGGAACGCGCCTACCAGGATTTCGTCGAATCCGACTCGATCACCGAGAAGGTCTTCGCCGTCTTCCAGAACCAGGCCAAGCCGGAAGGTGGCTTCAGTTCCTTCGTGTCGCTCGACAAGGTCTTCCGCCAATGATGAACGCCCGCTGGGACTACGGCGACGGCGTGCGGCTGACGCGCAACGTCCGCAACGACGGGACCTATCCCGGTCTCGATCCGGGCGATTTCCTGGTGCGCCGGGGCAGCATCGGCTATGTCGTCGATGTCGGCACCTTCCTGCAGGATCAGATCATCTACTCGGTCAACTTCCTCGACGAAGGCAAGGTCGTCGGTTGCCGCGAAGAAGAACTGATCGGCGTCGACGATCCGTGGACGCCCTCGAAATTCGAGTTCCGCGAAAAGGTCCGCTCGGCCAAGGGGCTGTCGGTCAATGGCGAAGTGCTGGTCGCGCTGGGCGCCGTCGGCGAAGTCATCAAGGTGATACGCGACGCGCCGGGCGGCGTTGCCTATCACGTCCACTTCGACAGCCTGGCCGGCCGCGTGCTGCAGATTCCCGAGGCCGCGCTGGAAGCGCTCGAAGCAAAGGAATAGGACGATGCTGCAAGGCTACCTCGAACTGAAACTTTCCTGGCAGCTGTTCCAGAAGGCCCCGGAAACGCTCTCCGATCCCGAGCGCAACCGGCTGCTCGAAGTGGCCGCCCGGCAGAACACGCTGGAGCAGCGCATCCTCGCCAGCGCCGAAGCCGCGACCGTCGTCGTCCCGGCCGCGACACTGGCCCAGCGCATCGCCGAAGTCCGCCAGCGCTATCCGTCGGAAGACGATTTCCTGCACGACCTCGAGCGTAGCGGACTCAACGAGGCGACGCTGGGCGAAGCCGTGGAGCGCGACCTGCGTGTCGAAAGCGTGCTCGAAAAGGTGGCCTCGGCCAGCGAACCGGTCAGCGCCGTCGATGCAGAAATCTACTACCGGCTGCACCCCGAAGCTTTCGACCGCCCCGAGGCAAGGCAACTGCGTCACATCCTGATCACCTACAACAACGACAAGGAAAAGGCCAAGGCATTGGCCCAACTCGACCAGTTGCGGTCGACCGTCAAAAATGCCCAAAAATTCGCCGAAGCCGCGCTGCGCCATTCGCAATGCCCAACCGCGCTCGAAGGCGGCAAGCTCGGCACCGTCAAGCGCCAGCAGCTCTATGCCGAACTCGAACCGGCCGCCTTCGCGCTGGCCGCAGGCGAGATCAGTGCCGTGCTCGAATCGCCGATCGGTCTGCACATCATCCGCTGCGACGAAATCCTGCCCAGCGGCATGCTGGCCTTCGCCGAGGTTCGCCAGCGCATCATTGAGCGCCTGACCGACAAGCGGCGCAGCGAAGCGCAAAAAGCCTGGATCAAGGCGTTGCCACCCGTCAAAGCCACCCGGTGACCGACCCGGACGAGGGTCAGAATACCGGACGTGACAACGCGCTGTGGCAACAATGCTGGCGCGATAACGACATCGAATTTCACCAGAAGACGGTCAACACCGCGTTGATCCGTTTCTGGTCGGCGCTGGGACTCGCCCCCGGCGACCGCATCTTTGTGCCACTATGCGGCAAGAGCCTCGATCTGCTGTGGCTGGCCGCCCAGGGCCATTCGGTGATCGGCGTCGAACTCAGCCCGATTGCCGTGCGCGCTTTCTTCAAAGCCGCGCGCATGCAGCCGGCGCGACGCAAACAGGGCAAATTCACGCTCTGGCAAAGTGGTCGGATCGACATTCTGTGCGGTGACCTGTTCGATCTGACGGCCAGCGATCTCGGCAACGTCGCCGCCGTCTTCGACCGCGCCTCGCTGACCGCCTTGCCGGAAGACATTCGCCATGCCTACCTGGCGCAACTCCAGAAGATCGTGCCGGCGACCTGCAAGATCCTGCTGCTGACCACCGAAGAGCCGGAAGCCGGCGAAACCGAGGATCAACCCTTCGCCATCGCCGAGGAAATCAGCAGCCTCTACGCCGGTACCTATGACATCGACCTCAGCCATGTCGAAAGCCTGTTCGAAGCCGATGCTGACCCGCTGATCAAGGAACGGGTGCGTATCGAACACAAGGCTTATGTGATGACGCCGAAGTCGCTGCCTGAACTGCTCTCCTGAAACAGACGACCGGGATTGCAGACCGATCGGAGCACAAGGGTTTCATTGCAGCACGCTGGATTCTGACCGCATAATTGACCCATGTATGTCAGTTCATCACCCGCCGCCGGCATCCGACAGTCGATTTGGCACGAAAGTACCTGGCCCGCCCCGCGGGCTGAATCGATCTTCGATCCTGCGGTCAGGTGGCCTTGCCGCCGCCACGCCATCCAGGCTCCACTGGCTGTCTGCGCTTGAATTCCACAACCGCAACCGGCGCGCGACAATCGCTTAACGCCCAGCACCCCGCGTCGCTCGCCGATGCCGCCATCGTCCGTTTGCCGCCGTTTCGGCTTGCCAGCCGCCAAGGCAGGCGACTCATCATTGCGCTGCTGCTTTCGCTGCTGTTCCATGCCCTTCTGCTCAGTCTGACGTTTGGCGGCCAAGATTTCGGGCTCCCGGGCTTTGCCCTGCCCTGGCAGGAAAGACGTGCCGAAGTACCCGAACTGCGGGTCGTGCTCGCCCCCACGAAATCCCCCGCGCCAAAGCCGGCCCCTGCATCTGCGCCTTTGCCCTCCACCCCGGAAATGACCGAAAAGGCCGCGGCCGGCGGGCCGGCCATAGTCACCTTCAAGGCCCCCGAAGCGCGCCCCCCGCAAGCTGCCGCGCCGAGCAAGCCACAAAGCGCCGCCAAGGGGAAAGCCAGTCCCAAACCCAAGGCCGCCAAGGGTACGGCGATGGCCAAGCCGCCCAAGAGCGCAGCCAAAGCGAAACCCGGCGCCAAGCCCAAGGCGGCTCCCCCGCCGGCAAGCGCTGCCCGTAGCGCCCCCAAGGCCAAGGCCAACCCAGCGCCCAAAAAAGCACCGGCCGCCGCACCGGCGGATACCAGGCGAAACAAGAAAGAAACCTCCAAGTCGGCGCCACCGCCGGCGGCCAGCCCGGCCCCGACGAGCGCACCCGAACGGCCCAGCATCCCGAAGCCTTTTCCCAAAGTGATCGCACTGGATTCGCCCGACGAAACCGAGTTCACGGTCCCGGCCCAGCCAGCGAAGCCACCGCCGATCGCCCCGGTCGTGCCGGAAGATACGACCACGGCCATACCACCCAAGATCGAGCAATCCGCGCAGGAAAAAACTGCCGAGGAAGCCGCCCGGCAGGAAGCGGCACGTCAGGAGGCAGCGCGTCAGGAGGCGGCTCGACAGGAATCGGCTCGACAGGAGACGGCCCGGCAGGAGTCGGCACGGCAGGAGTCGGCACGGCAGGAAGCCGCTCGACAGGAATCGGCACGACAGGAAGCCGCACGGCAGGAAGCAGCACGACAGGAAGCAGCACGACAGGAAGCAGCACGGCAGGAAGCTGCACGGCAGGAAGCCGCACGGCAGGAAGCAGCACGACAGGAAGCAGCACGGCAGGAAGCCGCTCGACAGGAAACGGCACGGCAGGAAGCCGCTCGACAGGAAACGGCACGTCAGGAAACGGCACGGCAGGAGGCGGCACGGCAGGAAGCAGCGCGTCAGGAGGCGGCTCGACAGGAATCGGCTCGGCAGGAAGCCGCACGGCAGGAGGTGGCTCGACAGGACGCAGCGCGTCAGGAAGCCGCACGGCAGGAAGCTGCACGGCAGGAAACGGCTCGGCAGGAAACGGCTCGGCAGGAAACGGCTCGGCAGGAAGCCGCACGACAGGAAGCCGCACGACAGGAAGCAGCGCGGCAGGAAGCCGCACGACAAGAAGCAGCACGTCAGGAAGCCGCACGACAGGAAGCAGCGCGGCAGGAAGCGGCCCGACAAGAAGCAGCACGTCAGGAAGCAGCACGTCAGGAAGCAGCACGGCAGGAAGCGGCACGGAAGGAGGCTGCCCGCGAGCAGGATGCGCGACGGGATGCCGCGCGGCGGGCGATGGGCCGGCAGCTGGACGAGGAAGCCGCGCGCCGCGAAGCGGCTCAGGCGGCGCCGCGTCCGTCGCCATCGGCGAGTGGCCTGCGCCGGGCTCGGCTCTTCGGGCGCACCGACCCCAATGCCGAACTCATTTTGTACGCCGAAGCTTGGGCCCGGCGGATCCACTTCAACATGACTTTCGACATGGTGCGCGAGGCGGTCAAGCAGCCGCATAACGACCCCATCGTGACGGTGGCGATTCGCAGCGATGGCTCCATCGAGTCCATCACCTTCGTTCGTTCCAGCGGCGTACCGGCAATTGACGATGCGATTCGACGCGTGATTCAGAGCCAGACGCCCAACCTGCCATTCCAGCCGGCGCTGGCACGCGATTTCGACGTGATCGAGATTCGCCGCACCTGGCATTTCGATACGGCGATCCGGCTGTATTGACGCGACGCCTGGGGCGTCGTGCGCGTTTTCAATGGCAATAGCCCGCCGGCAGTTTCCCCGACGCAAAAAAAAGCCCCGGAATTGCTTCCGGGGCTAACCGAGGTTGCTACAGAGAGAGAACTTGTGTCCGCGTTCGCCGTCAGGCGTAGGTCGGGGCGAAAGCGGCTTCCGGGTTGGCAGCCGGCGCATCGTCCTTCCAGTACGGCGACAGCTTGCGCAACTGGGCGACGATGGGCGGCACCGCTTCGATGACGCGGTCGACTTCGGCTTCGGTGTTATAGACCGACAGCGAGAAGCGGATCGTGCCGTGGGCGGCAGTATAGGGAATGCCCATCGCGCGCATGACGTGTGACGGTTCCAGCGAACCGGAGGTACAGGCCGAGCCGGAGCTGGCGGCGATGCCGAGCTTGTTCAACAGCAGCAGGATCGCCTCGCCCTCGATGTACTCGAAGGCGATGTTGCTGGTGTTGGGCAGGCGGTTGCTGACGTCGCCGGTCGGGAAGCAGTGCGTAATCTGGCTCAGGATGCCCTGTTCCAGCTTGTCGCGCAGACGCTTCACTTCAGTATTCTCGATTTCCATTTTCTTCAGCGCCAGTTCGCAGGCCATGCCGAGGCCGACGATGGACGCCGAGTTTTCGGTACCGGCGCGACGCCCGCGCTCCTGGTGGCCACCGCGCAGCAGCGGACGGAAACGGCAGCCGCGGCGCAGGTAGAGGACGCCGATGCCCTTGGGCGCATGCAGTTTGTGGCCGGACAGCGACAGCATGTCGATCTTGGTGTTCTTGAGGTCGATGGGAATCTTGCCGACTGCCTGCACGGCGTCGGTGTGGAACATGATGCCCTTGGCGGAGGCCAGTTCGGCCATCTCGACGACCGGGAAGATGGTGCCAGTCTCGTTGTTCGCCCACATGGCCGAAACGACGGCGACGCGGTCATTCAACAGGGACTTGTATTCGTCCATGTCGATGCGGCCCTTCCTGTCCACCTTGAGCTTGTGGACAATGTAGCCTTCCTTTTCCAGCCATTCGCACAGCGTCAGGATGGCCGGGTGCTCGACGTTGGTGGTGATCACCGTGTTGCGATCCGGCTGGGCCTTGAGCGCCGAGAGGATGGCGGTCGAGTCGGACTCGGTGCCGCAGGAGGTGAAGATGATTTCCGAGTCGTGCTCGGCGCCGAGCAGCGCCTGAACCTGGCTGCGTGCCTTTTTCAGTGCCTTGCCGACTTCGCTGCCGAAGGCATGGATCGACGAGGCGTTACCGAAATGCTGGGTGAAAAAGGGAAGCATGGCTTCCACCACGGCGGGGTCGCAGCGCGTGGTGGCGTTGTTGTCCAGATAGATCGGTTCCATGGCGCTGTCCTTTTAAGGTCTCTGTTGGGGTTGAGGGCGTTATTGAAATTGGCGGCTTTTTGCGGGTCGACCGCAACCGCCGCCTTTTCCGGTTATCGATCAGGCTTCCACAGGCATGTGCGACGACGGCAGCACCTGAACAAGCTCGCCCAGCGTCTCGATCATCTTCTGCTGGATGCCGCCCAGGGTGGCCGCTTCCATCATGCAGCCAGAACAGGCGCCCTTCAGATGCACGTAGATCTTCTTGCCCTGCACGTCGGCCAGTTCGACATCGCCGTGGTCGCGCTGCAGCATCGGACGCACCGACTCCAGCACTTCCTCGATCTTCTTGATCTTCTCGACGATCGACAGCTTCTTGGCCGGCGGCTTCGGCGCTTCCGGCGTCGCCGGGCAGACGGCCGGCGGCGATGTTTCGCCCATGCCGGGACGCTCGGCCTTGACCTTGGCCAGGATTTCCTCGATGCCTTCGTGGCAGGCCGCGCAACCGCCACCGGCCTTGGTGTAGAAGGTCACTTCCTCGACGGTGTTCAGGTCGTTGGCCTTGACCACGTCTTCGATCATCACCGCGTCGATAGCGAAGCACTTGCAGATCAGCGCGCCCTCTTCGTGATCATCCGACCACTCCTCGCCACGGTAGTTGGCGATGGCGGCCTGCAGGGCTTCGCGGCCCATGACCGAGCAGTGCATCTTTTCCGGCGGCAGGCCGTCGAGGAAATCGGCGATGTCCTGGTTCGAAACCTTCAGCGCTTCATCCAGCGTCATGCCCTTGATCATTTCGGTCAGTGCCGACGACGAGGCGATGGCGGAGCCGCAGCCGAAAGTCTGGAAATGGGCGTCCTGGATGATTTCGGTTTCCGGCTCGACCTTGAGCATCAGGCGCAGCGCGTCGCCGCACTGAATGGAACCGACATCACCGATACCGTTCGCTTCTTCCAGCGGGCCGGAGTTGCGCGGGTTGAAAAAGTGTTCGCGAACCTTGTCAGAGTATTCCCACATGGCGACCGTCCCTTAGATCGAGAACGACGAGCCGCAGGAGCACTGCGCGCTGGCGTTCGGATTGTCGAATTTGAATCCGGTGTGGGTCAGCGTATCGACGAAATCGACGGTGACGTTGTCGATCATCGGCATGGTCACCGCGTCGACCAGCACCTTGACGCCTTCGATTTCAAGTTCCCAGTCGTCGTCGGCCTTCTCGTTCTCCAGCTTCATGCCGTATTGCAGGCCGGAGCAACCGCCGCCGGAAATGGTCAGACGCAGGCCGATCACAGGTGTTTCGGAACCGCGAATGAAGCGTTGGACGGCTTTTACAGCAGCAGGGGTCATATTGATCATGTCGGTTCTCCCGGTTTGGATAGGCAGATCATTGCAAGCCCTGTGCCATGCCACGAAAACAACTTAAGCAACTGAATTCATTGAATTGTTGCGCCGCAGCGCCTTGTCGCTTTTGCGACAATGGGCGATCAGCCCAGAACGTGTTCGTAGGCCCGGCGCAACAGGTTGCGTTCGACCTCGCTCAACTGGCGCGTTTCGGTCAGCGCGACAAAGCGGCTGTTGGTCCGCTCCGCTGCCGCGAACGGCGGATCGATGTCGGCAAAGGCGGCCAGCAGCACCGGCACATCACCTTCCGGCGTATCCACCCAGGCCTGGAATTCGGCGAGCGGCTCGATCGCCTCCTCGGGCAAGCCGAGGCGAATCTCGGCCTCGCGAATGATGGCTGTCGGATGAAACTGCACGGTGGGCGAGTAATCCTCGTCGCGCAACGCCGACAGCGCGGGCAGCTTGCCGAAGGCGATGATGCCGGTGCTGAAGCAGAGAAAGCGGACGCGACCGCTGGTCTTGTGCTTATGCAGCAGGATCAGGCGCGGCGCGACGCTCATCGCCTACTTCGCGTATTCCGCGATCACCGCCTCGCCGCCGAATTTCTGCGGCCGCCCCCAGACCTGGACGTAGTCGACGTAGCAGTCCGCCTGCCGCGGGTGCGGCAGCAGCACCTGGTATTCGGCAAAAATGCGGCCGTCCGGAAAAAACGTCGCCTTGCCGAAGCGTTCCTTGCCGCGCCAGTAGGCGACGACGCTGACCTCCTGCGAAAAGGGGTCGGTCGCTTCCTCGAAGCTCGCCTCGGCCCATACCGGCTCGCTGCCGATGGACAGGCCGAGTTTTTCCACCTGGCCACGCAAGGCGGCACAGACAGCCTCGCCATGCGCGGGGTCGGGCGGCTGCACCACGCTCAGGCCGGGGCGTACGTGTAGCAGTCCTTCGGGCAGACGCGTCCGCAGGAGCCGCAGCCGATGCAGTCGAGCGGATTGGCGAGCGACATCACCATCATGTTGTCGTCTTCGTCATCACTGTCGTCGTCCAGCTCACGCTCGACCAGGTCGAGCACGTTGCGCGGGCAGACCTTGTAGCAACGGCCGCAGCCGATGCACTTGGACTGGTCGAGTTCGATGGCGAATTGCGGCGTCCATTCGGTGCCGCCCTTGGTCAGTCCGGTAATCATGCGGGTTGTCCTTTCTGGGCTGCGGCCAGGCGCTTGTTGGCCTCGGCCCAGGCCTGGCAGGCGTCGTAGGTGGATTGGGCGATGCCGGGAATCTCCTGGTAGGCCGCCGGCAGGCGGTCTTCCACGAGGTCGTGCATCTGGGAAGCCCACTCGGAAGCGATGCGCTTCAGTTTCTTCACTTCCTTGTCGAGGGCGGCGATTTCGTCGTCGGTCATGGCGACCTCCTTACAGGCCGGCGACGTCCGGGTACTGCCCGATACGTTCGATGGCAATGCCGAGGATCTTGTCGGCCTCGTCCTTCATCTTGGACAGGCTGGCAAAGCCGAAGCGATGCACGTCGCGCAGGGTGCGATCGACGGCGACCAGCTTGCCGACGGTGATCAGCGCGCGGCCGAAGCCTTCGTGCGTCAGGTGCACCAGCGGAACGGCCAGCAGTTTGCATTCCTTTTCGATGAGCACGGAAATCGCGTTGTAGAAGGCCTTGACGCGGGCAATCGTGGTGTCGTCCGGGTCGCCGACGAGCGGAATCTCGGCCTTGCGCTCCTTGGTCATGATGTAGGGATCGAGGATCTTCTCGACGCTCCAGCCCTGGTAGGTGCCGTAGGTGTCGAGGGCGCGCATCTGGCGTGCCATTTCCTTGATGAAATCGGTGTCCAGGATAGGATCGGCGGCGACGGCTTCAGTCATGGTATTGCTCCTTGGGGAATGCATTGGATCGGGATTGGGGAAGAATCAGTTGGGGCGCCGGCATCAGGTTCGGCACCATGCCGATGACGATGCGGGCGATGACGAG
>JAEUOH010000139.1 GCA_016790845.1 Dechloromonas sp. | reverse complement strand
TTAAATACCCCAATAAACTGATTTAACGAGTACCCATTTAGAATCGGAAGGGGTTTTTCTGGTTGCTCCCAAGCAGTTTTCGGTACTTTGGCCATTTGATTATCCTTTGGCAGAACAGCCCAAATTTCCAGTAGGGCTGGCCAATGGATATGACAGGGGTTTCCGGTGTAACCATTCGGGCTAAGACGTGGCTCCAAGATGACCTGAAATTTCGAATGGGCGATATAGAAATCAAATATAGCTTTGACATCATCATCAAAGGCCTGATTGCCAGTCATTCCACCGCCAGGAAGAAATACTCCACGCTCTCGGTCTGCTGTCCACATACGTCTCTGCTCAATCGGCCGCTGCAAATCCAAGCGATAAGGCAAATCATATTTCTCAATATCTTCAGCACTGGGAATTTCATTCACAAAAGCCATGTCAATTTCCTCTCAAAATTCTTAAGCACAACGTATTCAATAAATAAAAAAAGAATAAAGAAAAGAAGGGGCCAGGCTCAAATTATGGTTCAGCGCCATTCCCGTTCCATTCAGAATCCAAAATAAAGAGAATAAAGGGGCCAGGCTCAAATTATGATTCAGCGTCATTTACGTTTTACTCCCCCACTCTTTTTCGGGGCGATCGTAGTAGGGCGGCGCATAAGTGGAAAACCAAGCGCCATGCATGCTCACAGAATATGCGAAGTCTGCCAGACTTCCGTTCGCGACGCTTGAGTGCAATAACCTAAACGGATCCCGGCTTGCGTGCGGTCGGCGTATCAGCGATGATTTTCGACACTTTTTCACCGTCGACCGCAACAGGCCCATGCAAACCCCGATCCGCATCGAATCCCGCTTCCCGCAGATGGGGACGACCATTTTTACCGTGATGTCAAAGATGGCGGCCGAGTGTGGGGCGGTCAATCTGTCGCAGGGCTTTCCGGATTTTCAGGCCGAGCCGGCCCTCTTCGATGCCGTGCACCGCTACATGCTTGCCGGGCGCAACCAGTATGCGCCGATGGCCGGCATGCCGGAGTTGCGCACCGCCATCGTCGACAAGGTTGCGGCGCTGTATGGCACGCGCTTCGACGTCGAGAGCGAAGTGACCGTGACGGCGGGGGCGACCCAGGCGATCTTCACCGCCATCGCCGCCTTCGTGGGGCCGGGCGACGAGGTGATCGTCTTCGAGCCGGTCTACGATTCCTACGTGCCGGCCATCGAAACGGTGGGCGGCAAGGCGGTTTACGCGCAACTCAAGTTCCCGGACTACACGCCGGACTGGGATCAGGTGGCGCAGTTGA
>JAEUOH010000134.1 GCA_016790845.1 Dechloromonas sp. | reverse complement strand
CGGCGTCGTTGTACTTGACGCCGACATCGAACTGCACGGTGATTACCGCCATGCCGGGGCGCGACATCGAATAGACATGCTCGACCCCGTGCATGCGCGACAGCACCTGCTCGGCAGGGCGGGCGACGAGATTTTCGACATCCTTGGCCGAAGCGCCGGGGAAGGCGACCATCACGTCGGCCATCGTCACGTCGATCTGGGGTTCTTCCTCACGCGGGGTGACGAGCACGGCAAAGACGCCGAGCAGGAAAGCAACCAGCGCCAGCAGCGGCGTCATCCGCGATTCCTGGAAGGCGGCGGCGATGCGCCCGGAAATGCCGAGCGGCGCGGCGCTGGCGGTCTTCTCGCTGGCCATCTTATTTAACCGCAGCCGGGTTCTTGAGGGCGATGGCGGCCTTGACCGGGTCGGCGATCACCTTGTCGCCGGGCGCCAGGCCCGCCAGTACTTCGATTTCGCCAGCACCGACCGCATCGCCCAGGCGCAATTGGCGCAGGCTCAGGCGCTGGTCGGCACCCTGCACATAAACGGCGGCGACTTCGCCCCGGCGCACCACGGCGCTCGCCGGCACGGTCAGCTTCTCGGCCTGCCCAACGACGAAATGAACGCGCGCGAACATGCCCGGCGTTGCCTCCGGCACCGGCGGCAAACTGACGCGCACCTGCGAAACGTGGGTCGCGGTATCGGCGGTCGGCAGCAGCTTGACCGAAGTGGCATCGACCCACTTGCCGAGCTCGGGGAACTCGACGCGGGCGGTCGTCACCTTGCGCAGATCGTTCAGGCGGTATTGCGGAATGCTGGCCGTGACGCGCAGGCCGCCCGGTTCGTAAATCGTGAACAGCGGCTTGCCCGGCGTTGCCATGTCGCCCAGTTCGGCGTGGCGGCGGGCGACGATGCCGGTCAGCGGCGAAACGATGACGGCGTGGCTCTCGCTGGCACCCGCTGCAGCGCGGTTGGCGGTGGCGGCGTCGTAATCGGCCTTGGCTTTGTCGAGCGCGGCGGCGCTCATGAATTTCTGGGCGACCAGACTTTTTGTGCGTTCGTAAGTGAGCTTGGCGTTGGCGTACTGGGCGTTGGCGGCGCGCGCCGCTTCCTCGGCCTCGCGGGCATCGATGCGCATCAGGATTTCGCCCTTGGCGACGTTCTGCCCGGCGTCGGCCTTGACCTCGACGACGCGCCCAGCAACCTGCGCGCCGACGGTGGTTTGCTGCACCGCTTCGACCAGCGCTTCCGCCGGAAAGCTCAGGTCGACCTTGTGGCGTTGAACGACGATGCTTGGCAACTCCTGCGCGAAGGCTGTTGCGGTCGACGCCAAAAAAAGGGCAAAAATCAGTTTTGTCTTCATATATATAAGCATACGCTAATTTATGGCGTCGGCGCAAGGCAGCCGCTCGCCATTGGCGCCCTCGGCGACCTTGCGGCAAAGCTCGATGAAGGCCCGGCTGGCGGGGCTGACGTGGCGCTGCCGGTGGCGAACAAAGTGGAAGTTGCGTTGCAGGTCGAATTGCGGCGTCTTCAGTTCGACCAGGCTGCCGCGCCGGAATGCCTCGCGCAGCGCGACGCGCGACAGGCAGGCCAGCCCGAGGCCAGCCTCGACGGCGCGCTTGATCGCTTCGGTGTGCTCCAGTTGCAGGCGGATGTGCAGCGTGGCAAGTTGCGGTGCCACCGCGCGGTCGAACAGCGCCCGCGTGCCGGAGCCTGTTTCGCGCAATATCCATGGCTGTTCGGCCAGTTGTTCGGTGGTCGCCCTGCCGCCTTTGGCCAGGGGATGTTCGGGCGTGCAGAAGACCACCAGTTCGTCGGTTTGCCAGGTTTCAAGCACGAGATCGGGGTCGTTGGCCTCGCCTTCGATCAGGCCGATGTCGAGTTCGCAGCGCAGCACGCCGTCGAGAATGTGGCGGGTGTTGGCGACCTTGAGGTCGATGCGCGATGCCGGGTGCTGTTGCAGGTAGTCGGCGACGATCAGTGTCGCCAGGTAGTTGCCGATGGTCATCGTCGCGCCGACTGCCAGCGGCCCGAGCTGGCCGCCGGCCAGAAAGCCCTCGATCTCGGCCGCCCGCGCCAGCAGGTTCTCGGCCTGCGGCAGCAGCCCGCGCCCGGTGGTGTTGAGGCGTAGCGATTTGCCGATACGGTCGAACAGCGGGCAGTCGAACTGGCGTTCCAACTCGACCAGCGCGCTGCTCGCCGCCGATTGCGACATGGCAAGCGCCTCGGCGGCACGCGAAACGTTTTCGGTGCGGGCGATGGCGGCGAAGACTTCGATCTGGCGCAGGGTAATTCGCATATTTATAAAATCGATAATTGATATGCAAATTATCCGCTTATGTTTCTTTGTTGCAACGCCTATGATCGATTCCAGTCAAAGAACCAAAGGAGTCTCGCCATGAGCAATCTCGCCACCGAAACCGTGCTTTCCGTCAATCACTGGAACGACACGCTGTTTTCTTTCCGCACCACGCGCAACCCCGGCTTGCGCTTCATCAACGGGCAATTCGTGATGATGGGGCTGGAAGTCGACGGGCGGCCGCTGACGCGCGCCTACAGCATTGCCAGCGCCAACCATGAAGAGCACCTGGAGTTTTTCAGCATCAAGGTCGAGAACGGCCCGCTGACTTCGCGCCTCCAACATTTGCAGCCGGGCGACCCGATCCTGGTCAGCAAGAAGCCGACCGGCACGTTGGTGCTGCACGATCTGAAACCGGGCAAGCGCCTCTTCCTGTTCGCCACCGGCACCGGCCTGGCGCCCTTCATGAGCCTGATCCACGATCCGGAAACCTACGAGCGTTTCGAGAAGATCGTCCTGATCCACGGCGTGCGCCAGGTCAATGAGTTAGCCTATCACGACTACATCACGCAGGATCTGGCCGAGCATGAGTACTTCGGCGAATTGGCGCGCGAAAAGCTGATCTACTACCCGACGGTAACCCGCGAATCCTTCCGCAACGAAGGCCGGCTGACCGACCTGATCGATTCCGGCAAGCTGTTCGCCGACATCGGCGAGCTGCCGCTCGACGTGGCCACCGACCGCGCGATGATCTGCGGCAGCCCGGCCATGCTGGCCGACACCGCCAAGCTGCTCGACGTGCGCGGCTTCAAGGTCGCCCGCCACTACACCGGCGAGTTGGGCGACTACGTGATCGAACGGGCTTTCGTTGAAAAGTGAACGTTAACGCGGCTGCCAGATGTTCCGGCAGCGGGTTTCGACGATCCACCAGCTACTGAGGGCGCCCAACGCGGCGCAGACGGTCACGACCATGACCCCGCCGCGCCAAGCCGCGAGATCGTAGATACGCACGCCGGCCAGCGTTTCACCTTTCCAGGCCAGATCCATCACCCAGCCGACCAGCGGTTGCAGCAGCGCGCCGGCCAGGAAACCGCCCATGTTGGCGACGCTGGTCGACATCCCGGACAGCAGCGGCGGATTGACCTCCTTGGCGCAGGCCCAGCACAGGCTGAACCCGGCGGTGGTCAGGCCGAGGATGGCGAACAGCGCATACGAGGCCGTCGGCGGCATGGTGATGCCCGAGAGCAGGATCAGCCAGATGACAAGATAAAGATGCGACGCGATGATCAGCACCGGCTTACGGCGGCCGATGCGATCCGACAGTGTGCCGATGAACAGGCAGCCGACGGCAAAGCCGCCAAACCACAACGAAAGATGCGATGCAGCGGTGGCGCGCGTCATGCCGTGAACCTGCACCAGAAATGGGGTCGCCCATAGCCCGGCGAAGGTGAAGAAGGCGCCGGACATGCCGGTGTTGACCAGAGTCGCTGGCCAGGTGGCGCGATTACGGATCACCGACAGCAGGCTGCCGAGGACGACCGTGCGGTCGACCTTGGGGGTGCTGGCGGCGGCGCCAGTGTCCGGCCGATCGCGGATGATGAGCCAGCAAGCGGTGGCGAGCAGTAGCGAGACGACCCCGATGCCGATGAATACCCCGCGCCACCCGGTAGCTTGGGCAAGCGCCGAGAGCGGGGCGCCGGCCAGCACCGAACCCATGTTGCCGACCAGCATGCAGATGCCGACCATGGTTGCGAAACGGTTTTCCTCGAACCAGACGGCGATCAACTTCAACATCGCGATGAAGGTGACCGAAACGCCGAGCCCGATCAGCGTGCGCCCGAGCAAGGCCACATCAAGCGAGGGCGCCATGCCAAAAAGGAAGCTGCCGAGCCCGCCGACGATGCCGCCCAGTGCAAGGATCCGGCGTGGCCCCAGGGTGTCGGCGAGGATGCCGGTGGGGATCTGCATCACCGTATAGACGTAGAAATAGGTAGCTGCCAGCACGCCGAGCGAAGTCGCCGAGGTTGAAAAGGCGGCGGCCAGATCCTGGGCGATGCCGGCCGGGGCAAAGCGCTGGAAAAACGAGAGGACGTAGGCGCAGGCGACCACGCCCAGTGCCAGCCATCGGCGCCACTTCTGTTCGCTGCTCAGGGCGAGCACGGTGTCAGGCTCTGGCGGCTTGGCGCTTGAGCAGCATGGTCAGGATCGGTGGCGTCAGCAGCGTGGTCAGGATGACCATGATGACGATTTCCGAGAACATCGCTTCGCTGACGACGCCCAGCTTCTTGCCGACCATCGCGAAAATCAGCCCGACCTCGCCGCGCGGCACCATGCCCCAGCCGACCAGCCAGGGGTTGCGCCCCTTGCCGGCGGCAAATCCGGCCGCCAGCTTGCCGATGATGGCCGCCGCGGTCAGCGCCAGCGCCACGGCAACGGCCTTGGGATCGGCAAGCACGGCGAGATCGACCTGCATGCCCGTCAGTACGAAAAAGACCGGGACGAAGAAATAGCCGATCGGCTCGATCATGTGCTCGTGCTGATGATGGGTGTGGCGCTCCAGCACGCTTCTGAAATCTGCCTGTTTTTCGGGGTCGACCGCAACCGGCAGCAAGGCCTCGATGTCCTGCACCACCTTGGGCGTTTCGAATTCCTTGAGGAAGACCGGCTCGAACAACAGGCCGGCGGCAAAGGCGCCGATGATTGCCGCCAGCCCGACGGCGTGTGCCAGCCAGGCCATGAACAGACCGGCCACGAGAACCAGCGAGAACAGCATCGAATGGCTGCTGTCGAGGCGCGATGCCCAACGCAGCAGATACGGTGCGATGGCGCGCCCGATGAGAATCGAGCCGCCCAGGAAGGCAACCGCCTTGGCGATGATCAGCAGTACGTCGACCAGGCTGACCGTGCCCGCCTCGACCAGACTGGAGACCACGGCGAGGATGACCAGCCCGAGCACGTCGTCGATCACCGCGGCGCCGAGGACGATCTGCGCCTCGGGCATCTTCAGCTTGCCGAGATCGCGGAAGACGCGGCCGGTAATGCCGACCGACGTGGCCGCCAGCGTGGCGCCGAGGAACAGGTAGGCATTGAACTCCATGCCCGGCAACACCAGCGGCCCGGCAACGAAGGCGCCCAGCGCGAAAGGCACGACGATGCCGACCGTTCCGACGATCGAGGCGCGGGCGCCGACGCTGACCAGATCGCCAAGGCGCGTTTCAAGGCCGATCTGCAGGAGCAAGATGATGACGCCCAGCTCGGCCATGAATAGGATGATCGGGTCCTGGACGATGGCGTCGAAATAATGAATGCCAAGCAGTCCAAGGTTGCCGAGGGCGACACCGAGCAACAGCTCGCCGAGTACGGCAGGAAAACCGACCTTCTGGGCGACCGGCGCGAACAGCCGGGCGGCGAGCAGGATAACGGCCAGCCAAAGCAGATTCTGGCCAATGACGTCGGACCCGGCAGCGAATACCGGCCAGGCGGCGGCCAGCAGGGCAAGCGGGAAAAGTCGGCGGAGTGCGGGCATGCTGTTCTTTTCGGAAGCGGAAATGTCGGGCGATTTTAGCACCCGACCCGGGGCAGAACTGCTCGTGGAGGCGCTTGGCTCAGAAAGTCGATAATCGATTTGATGCAGGCACGAGGTGCCGTGGGGTCAGTTTATTGATTGTGACCGATATCAGTGAAAGTAGCCGCTCCGGAAAAGCGGCACTGCAACGTTGCACTCAAGGAGCGCCCGCGAACGGGCGCCCCCTGAAAGTGCTGGTGGGTTGGCTGGCTCAGCGCACCAGCTCGATCTCGCTCGGCCGCCAGCTCTTGGTGAAGAACGGCTCAAGCGGGCTGTAAAGGCGCAGGATCACGAACCAGCCCTTGCCGGGGACGGTCTGGATCCAGTTGCCGCGCTTGACGCCTGCGGGCTGGGTCGGGCTGAAGTACACCGTGGTGACGCCCGAGGCGTCCGCTTCGGCGGCGGGCGAGGGGTAGCTCTGGCTGCCGGCGCGCGGGTGGCGTTGCGGGGTATCGAGCATCGAGCGCGTCTGGTTGTCGTAGAGCGTGAGCGACCAGAACTTCGCTTCGGGAATGCCTTTAGGCAGCGTTACGCGGTAGGTCTTGGCACCGTCGAAGAACTGCTTGTTGGCGTCCTGGAAGGCGAGCAGATACTGGGAGCCGATGCCCGGCAGCCGCATCGCCATCGCGGGGGTGATGCCTGTGATGCCGTAGAAGAAGGCCGAGCGTGCGTCGAGCGTGCGGTACCCGGTGGGCGGGAAGGGCTTGACGCCCTCCGGCGTGATGACGGGGATCGGCGTCTCGAACTGGTAACCGCTGGTGAACAGGAAATTGCTCCACGCCGAGCCGGGGTAGTAGTACCAGTCGCTGGCGCGCGGGGCAATGAACAGGCTGCGCGAGGCGGCATTGCCCACGGCGAGGGCTTCGTTGAGGATCTTGCGCATGCGTGCATCGGGTGCGAACGGCTTGCCCTTGACGATGCCGATGGCGGCAATCGGGCCCATCAGTTCGGGGTCGAGCGCGGTGGCCGGCTCCTGCTGCACTACATCGTTCAGCATCTCGTAGTAGCTGAAATCGTTGGGTGGGATGGTGTTCATCACTTTGCCGCTGCCTTCGTGGAAGACCGTTGGCGGCGGCGGCGTGATGCGGCCGAGCTTGGCCTTGCCGCTCAGGAATTCGGCGATGCTGGTACCGGCGCCGCCGGGCTGGTACGGGTAGATCTTGGTGAATTTCTTGATCACTTCGACCGACGGCTTCGGATCGTTGTTCTCCATGAACATGCGGCCGAGGATCATGACGCGGTTGGTCTTCGAGCGGGCGACGTAGAAGCCGCCTTCGGGCACGGGACCGTCGTAGTCGGGCGGCAGGACCAGATACTTGCCGCCTTCGCCACGATCCGGGCCGGGCGCGCCGAAATCGATGACCCAGCGCCACCACATGTCGTCTAGCGTACCAAGCGCATTCGGTGGCGTTTCGAGCACCATCGGCCCCTTCGAAAGGTCGAGGAAGCCAATGAAATACACGGTGTCCGCGTTCGCCGTCAGGAAGAGCGACTTCGCATCCATCAGGCTGGAGAACACGAGGATTTCGTTGTCCTTGACGCCAATATCCTTGAAGCCCTTGCGGATGGCGGCCGCATTGACGCCCTGCATCGTGTTCACGAATGCCTCGTAGGCGTGCGTGAAATCGACATGGTCGTAAACCTTGTCCAGCGTCGCCTGGCTGGGTGCGCCGTCCCTGAATTCAAGGACGCCGATACGGCTGTCGACGCGATCGGGGGTGGTGATCGACGGCGGAATTGCCGGCGAGGTCTGCGCCTGGGCGCATTGAGCCATGGCCAGCAAAGCGCCGGCGACGAGTGCTGCCGAGGACCTGATGGGGGGTTTCATGGTTTTTCTCCTTGTTCTGCAACGGATTGGGTTGTTGTTGAGGAAGTGCTTTGCCATATCGGCGCCGGTTAGTCGCAACGTACTAACGCTTTTAACCAGCTAAAGTGGGGGTGGACCGCATTCTTGCTGGATTTCTCGACCTTGCGAAGGAGAGCCGGCCGCGTTCGTTGATACGCGCCAAGGGGCTAAAATGCCAACCGGACCTTGCACGCATGCGGAATGGTCGCCTTTGCGTTTGCAGCCTGACATCTGGCTTGGTGCAGCCTGACGAAAGCGGCGTTGCCAAGTCAGAGATTCATTATCGACAGACACGCCTGCCGTCGACGATGCGGCAGGGGGCGGTGACCACTTCTTTTTCAGGGGTGACCACGACTTCCTTCTTCGGCGCCACCACAACCTCTTTGGGCTCAGCCACCACAGGCTTGTTCACTTCCACTGCCCCTCTTGGCCCCACGCATCCTGCGCGCCGGACACCTTCGGCACATTCAACGGCAAAGGCGCCACCGGCAAGCACAGATAGCAGCACAGCAACGGTAAGAAATTTCATTTTTTGACTCCAGTCGGTTGGGTTTAACTTAACTGTACGGCACTCTCAATATAAGTGAAGCGAAATTTACTCCACTCAGACTGCGGATAATTTACAAGTAGATACTTACCCACGCTTGATCGTTTACGCCAAAATATTGCCATTTTAGGACGCTAGGACTTTTGATCAATCACCGCCAACTCCCTATGCCAGAAACTACTTGCGATACTGGGAATAGAGTTGGCCGTTTGCTGGTCGAACCTGGGATGGTTCGTGTCGGTCCGATCCTCGCGGTGCCAACCGTGCTTCGGTCTTTCGCCGTGGAACCTGGCGCTGTGCTGGCAGAGTTTGGCCTTTCTGAGGAATTTTTCGACGATCCGGAAAACACGCTGTCGACCGCGATGGCGGGTCGGTTGATTGGGCGCTGCGTGGAGCGCACCGGTTGCGACCACTTTGGATTGTTGCTTGGCCAGCATGCCGGCGCTTCATCTCTGGGTGCTTTGGGCTATCTGATGCAAAGCTCGTCCACCGTTGGAGAGGCACTGACGGTCTTGGCGCGTAACTTTGAGGTACAGGATCAAGGCGGTGCAGTTTGGGTCGAAGTCAAGGGAGATCACGCGGTACTCGGTTATACCGTCCTTAGTGCCGAGGTTGAGTCGCTGGACCAGATCATGGCTTGCGCCATGGCGATTGCCATCAATTTCCTGCGCAGCTTCTTTGGTCCCCTGTGGCATCCGGATCAGGTGCTGTTCTCATTCGCCCGACCGAGACGTGTTGCGCCCTTTCATCGGTTCTTCGGGATTGTGCCGACATTTGACATGGAACGGACGGGCATCGTTTTTCAATCGCGCCGGCTCAGTGCGCCCACGCACTCCGCTGATCCGTTATTGCACAAGCTCATGGCGGAACGCGTGCGGGAACTAAAGCAAGGGTTGGTGAATGATATTGCGGGCCAAGTGCGACGAGTCCTGAAGACCATGGTCATGTCGTCGAACTGCTCACTTGATGAGGTCGCCGTACAAATTGGCTTGCATCGCCGTACGCTCAGTCGAAAGCTGGCAATGTCCGGGATCTCGTTTCGCGAGATGCGAAATGCAGCAGCTCAGGAAGTCGCTTATCAATTACTCGAAAACACACGAATGCCGGTGACTGACATCGCTGCGACGCTCGGTTATGCCGAGCCCGCTGGTTTTACGCGGGCATTTAGGCGGTGGAGTGGCTTGACTCCGAGTCAGTGGCGTATGAGCCACCAGCGCAGATAATCCACCAGAATCAATTCGACGTAATTCGAGGTAATCAACCTTGGGAACCACTGGCCGCCTTAGTCATTGCGTGACATGCAGCCGACGCATAAGGGCCGACGAGCACATATAGGCCAACCGGCGGCTTTCAGCGTTATCCAGACGATTGAATGACGGCTTCGCAGAGCAGGCGCTAGGCTGGACCGGGTCGAACCATGACTCCTGGTTTTCCCATTGACGTCCGCTCAATCCCTGACTTTCAAGCCCACCCTCACCCCAGCATCTCAATCAGCAGCGTCTCGATCTCCTGACGCCCCAGCGCGCTGGCCATGGCGATTAAAGTGAAACCGGGTTTGAGCAGGAAATCCTTGTCCGGATTGAACTGCCAGTTGCCGTTGCGCTCGCGGGCGGCGAGCAGGACGTAGTTGGCGCTGCGCAGTTTGAGCGAGCCGATCGGCTTGGGAATGAAGGCGGCGGGGATCGGGATTTCCTCGATGCGCAGGTTTTTTTCCGATTTCAGCATTTCGTCGAGGAAGGAGACGACGTGCGGGCGGATCATCGCCGAGGCGATGCGCATGCCGCCGGTGAAGTCGGGCGAGACGATGGCGTCGGCGCCGGCCTTGCGCATTTTTTCGGTGTTGCGCGTTTCCTGGCAGCGGGCGACAACGCGGATGGTGGGCTTCAGCTGCTTGGCGGTGATGACGATCATCAGGTTGCGCGAATCGTCCTCGGTGATCGCGAAAATCCCTTTTGCGTCCTCGATGCCGGCGGCTACCAGCATGTCGTCGTCGCTGGCGTCGCCATGAAGGTAGAGCATCCCGGGGTTCTTGTCGCGGAAATCCTGGAGCTTGTCGTGCTCTTCATCGATGGCGACGAAATGGCGGTTGGTGGCTTCCAGTTCGTGCGCGATGTTGCGCCCGACGCGCCCGAAGCCGCAAAGGATGTAATGGCCCTTGAGTTTGGTGATTGCTTTTTCCATGCGTCGTCTCCGCAGGCTGCCGTTGAGGTCGGTTTCGAGAAGGGCGACGGTCACGATCGAGAACAGCATCGACAGGTTGCCCGCGCCGAGGATGCCGATGATGACCGTCAGGATGCGCGCCGGCTGGTTGCTCGACATGTCGATGATCTCGCCGAAGCCGATGGTGGCGACGGTGATAAAGGTCATGTAGAAACAGTCGAACCACGAGTATTTGCCGTCGGTCAGCCACATGTAGCCGATGGTGCCGAAAATATGGACGGCCACCAGCATGCCGAGGGCCAGCCACAGCAGGCGGACGATGTAGCCGATTTGCGAGGTGTTGATCACTTGGCGGGCGGGGCGGCCTGATCGTTGATCGGCACCGACTGGGTCATGAAGATGACGGCCTTGCCGCCGTCCATGTTGGCGTGCAGGGCTTCGACCAGCGGCGGATTGATCGGCGCCTCGGCGTCCCACTTGATGACGAAATTGGCGCCGGAGCCGCCCGAAGCGTCGTTGAGTTCGACGAACAGTTCGTGCGTGCCGTAGGGCGGGATGACGACCGGCGTCGGCACGCGCTCGGTGAGCAGCTTGCCGCTGGTGTCGTAGTAGCGGGCGGAGAGTATGCGCAGCGGGCGGCGGCCGTCGGTATTGCGGATGCTGACCAGCGCCGAGAGCAGGACTTGCGAGACCTTGCCGCTCTTGCCGACGTTGCCGTAGAGCATGTGCGAGTAGATCGGCAGGTAGATCGCCTGCCCGCTGCTGAGCGTGCGGATTTCTTGGGCATTGGTTGCGGTCGACCCCGAAAAAAGGCCAAAAATGACAATGCTCAGGCAAACCGGCATCCATCGATGTCGCAGCATGGCAACCCTCCCCCGTTGTTGAACGCCCGTTATCGAGCTTTCAAGTCTACCGTCATGTCGGGGGGGCGCAAGGGATTTGCCAGGAAATCCGCGCAACTGCTGACGAGGATCAAATTCCGGCCGGCGGACAGGTGTCGCAGCGATGAATCTCGACCGTCACATGCAC
>JAEUOH010000089.1 GCA_016790845.1 Dechloromonas sp. | reverse complement strand
GTGGCGGCACGCTGCCGGCCTCGGCCGCGCCGACTTTCTCCGCCGTCTTCAGCGACAATCCGCTCGCCGCCGGCCTCGCCCATGCCACCGCCACGCCCCTGCACGAGCAGCCGCCAGGCCTGGCGGCGATGCTCGCCGAGGGCGGCGAGCGGCCACTGGTCGTCCTCGACCAGCTGCTGTCGCGCGTGCTTTATGAAGATGGTGACGGCTGGCGCGGCGACTTCGAACAACTCGAAAGCAACTGGTTCGCCCCGCTCAAAAAAGCCCTTGGCGGCAAGGTCGACCGCATCAGCCTGATCGCCCCCACCGTCTATGGCGAACTGCGCTACACGCTGACCGGCGGCGACCGCTGGAAGCTCTGGAAGCGCGGCAAGCCCATCGCCGAGACGGCCAAGGAACTCGCCCAGTGACCCGCATCGTCACCCGCAACATCCCGCCGCGCGTCGTCTGGCAACTGGAGCAACAAGGCCTGCACCCGCTGCTTGCCCGCCTATACGCATCGCGCGGCGTCACCGACAAGGCCGAACTCGACTACGAACTGAAATCGCTGCTGCCGCCAGCCGCCCTCACTCATGCAACTGATGCCGCGCACATGTTGGCCGACGCTATCGAGGCCGAAGCCAGACTGCTGATCGTCGGCGACTACGACTGCGACGGTGCCACGGCCACCGCCGTCGGCGTGCGCGCGCTGAAGATGCTCGGCGCCGACGTCGACTTCCTGCTGCCCGATCGCTTCAAGCTCGGCTACGGGCTGTCGCCGGAAATCGTCGATGTCGCCGCGCAAGCTTCGCCCGATCTCATCATCACCGTCGACAACGGCATCGCCAGCATCGAAGGCGTCAATCGCGCCCGCGAACATGGCATCGCCACGCTGATCACCGACCACCATCTGCCGGCGGAAACGCTGCCGGAAGCCGACTGCATCGTGAACCCGAACCAGCCGGGCTGCGATTTTCCGTCGAAATGCATCGCTGGCGTCGGCGTCATGTTCTACGTGATGCTCGCGCTGCGCGCCGAATTGCGGGAGCGCGGCTGGTTTACACCCAATCGCGCCGACAAGCCCGAGCCCAATTTCGCCAGCCTGCTCGATCTCGTCGCGCTCGGAACCGTCGCCGACGTGGTCAAGCTCGACCGCAACAACCGCATCCTCGTCAGCCAGGGCTTGAAACGCATGCGCGCTGGCCAGTTGCAACCCGGCCTCGCCGCGCTGTTCAAAGCTGCCGGCCGCGATCCGAAAAAGGCGACGGCGATGGACCTCGGCTTCATCCTCGGCCCCCGCCTCAACGCCGCCGGCCGTCTGGCCGACATGCGCCTCGGCGTCGAATGTCTGCTCACCGACGACGCTAGCCGCGCCCTCAGCATCGCCCAGCAACTGGATGCCCTGAACCGCGAACGCCGCGAGATCGAAGCGGACATGCAGGATCAGGCGCTGATTCTGCTCGAATCGCTGGACGCCAACGATGCGGCGCCGGGCATCGCGCTCTTCGACGAAAGCTGGCACGAAGGCGTCGTCGGCATTCTCGCCTCGCGCATCAAGGACAAGCTTCACCGTCCGGTGTTTGCCTTTGCCCCCGGCGAGGGCGGCATCATCAAGGGTTCCGGCCGCTCTATTCCCGGCCTGCACCTGCGCGACGCGCTAGACCTCGTCGCCAAGCGCGCCCCCGGCCTGCTGATCCGCTTCGGCGGCCACGCGATGGCGGCGGGCGTCACGGTCAACGCCGAAAACTTCGAGAAATTCCGCGAACTCTTCGCCCAGGTCGCCGGCGAGCTGCTGGCCCCGGCCGACCTGACCCGGACGCTGGAAACCGACGGCGGGCTCGAAGGCGGCTACATCTCGCTGGAAACCGCGCGCCTCTTGCAAAACGAAGTCTGGGGCCAGGGCTTTCCAGCACCGCTGTTCATGGACGAATTCGAGGTCGAGCAGCAGCGCGTGCTCAAGGAAAAGCACCTCAAGCTGCGGCTCAAGAAAGGCAACGCGCGTTTCGACGCCATCCAGTTCAATTTCAGCAGCCAGCCCGGCAACCGCACTCGCGCCGCCTACCGGCTGGCCATCAACGAATACATGGGCGTCGAGTCGCCGCAGCTGATGGTCGAATATCTCGATCAGCAAGCAGAAATTTGAATCAAAGCGTGAATTAGTTACTTCGGGCAGATCGTGCCCGGACGTTTTAATGGCACCGGTAGCAAAGCACCGGAGGCAAAGCCATGAACGTCATCTACAGCAGCAAGGGTTTCTGGATACTGGCGTATCCCGAGCAGCACAGCTTCGAGCTGTTCGACAAGCAATGGCTGCGCACGCGCTTTCTTGACGGCCCGCTGGCCACGCATTTTTGCGAGGCGATGGGAGGCATTCCCGAGACGGAACGCAACGAGGAACGCATCGACGAGTTGCTCGACGAGTTTTGCGACGAATCGGCGCATGCCGTCGTTTTTCACTGAGTCGGTCATGCCCCGTGTTGCCAGTTAGCAACAGCCTCTCTGGCAGGCGCAGCACGAGGCAATCAGCTACATCCCCAGATAAGCCGCCCGCACCTGCTCGTTGGCGATCAGTTCCTGCCCCGTGCCGGTCAGCGTGACGCTGCCAGTTTCCAACACATAGCCACGGTCGGCGATGGCCAGCGCGGCAAAGGCATTCTGCTCGACCAGGAATATCGTCATGCCCTGACTTTTCAGCGTCTTGACGACATTGAAAACTTCCTCGACCAGCAGCGGGGCGAGCCCCATCGACGGTTCGTCAAGCAGCAGCATCTTAGGCCGGCCCATCAGCGCGCGGCCGATGGCCAGCATCTGCTGCTGGCCGCCGGACAGCGTGCCAGCCGGCAATAAGCGTTTTTCCTTGAGGATCGGGAACATCGCGTAGATCTTTTCAAGATCACCTTCGACCTGGGATTTCGGCTGAGTGTAGGCACCGAGGCGCAGGTTGTCCTCGATGCTGAGCGGGCCGAAGACCTGGCGGCCTTCCGGGCTCTGGCAAATGCCGCGGCGCATCCGCAAATCGGAACGCAACCCGGAAATATCTTCGCCATCGAAAATTATCTTGCCAGCACTCATCGGCTGCACGCCGGAAAGCGTGCGCAGGAAGGTGGTCTTGCCGGCACCGTTGGCACCGACCAGGGCAACCGTCTCGCCACGGCGGACTTCGAGATCAATGCCTTTCAGCGCCTTGATCCGCCCATAGCAACTCTCCACACCGGATACCGAGAGCAGGATATCGCCGCCACTGACTATCACCCCGGGTTGCAACTCACCGGCACTGTGGGCGCCCAGGCCAACCGATTCCGGCGCCAGGCTGACGATGCGGTGGAATAGTTCGCGGTACTCGGCCTTGGCCTTGGCGCCGAACAGGGGATCCTCGTTATCGAGGAAGGCACGATCGATCTCGGCCCAATCATCCGCCGTCAGCACCTCGCGGGCCAGCGGCATGGCGTCCTTTTCCTCGCTGCGCACATGGCTCTTCAAACCCTGCGTGTAATTGCGCAAGGCGGCCGTGAAAGCGGTGTTGTTCTCGCCACCAGCTGCGGTCGACACCAGTTTTTCCCGCAAATCGCGGAGATTTTCCGGGCCGTTGCGGTGTTCCGCCTGCAAACGATCGATGATCGTTCCGGCTTCCGGCGAGCGCTCGCGCATGAGGCGGAAAAGAAACTCGTCCTCCTTCGCGTGGTGGGCGCGATCCATGAACTGGTCGATGTAATCAAAAACCGAGCTGAAAAAAGGCACCTCGACTTTGCCGCCGGCGTCAATTTCGTCGGCGACCAGATCGAGCGTCGTGGCGATACGCCAAAGGTTCTGGTGCTCTTCGGTAATGATGCGCAGTGCTTCCATGTCTGACTCCCGAATTATGCGTGCGCGCCCAAATAAGCTGCTATTACGTCCGGATTCCTGCGAATTTCCTCGCCCGTCCCCTCGGCCAGCTTCTTGCCATAATTGAGGACGAGGATGCGATCGGACAGGTTCATGACCATCTTCATGTCATGCTCGACCAGCACCACCGTCACGCCCGAATCGGCGATCTTGCGTACCAGCTGGTCGACCTCGATGGTTTCCTTGGGATTTAGGCCGGCTGCCGGCTCGTCGAGGAAGATCAGGCGAGGCTTCATGGCCAGCGCACGGGCGATTTCCAGACGTTTCAGCGCGCCGTAGGACATCGCGTCAGCCCGTGCCTCGACATATTGGCCGAGACCGACGAAGCGCATCAGCTCGCCAGCTTCCCCGCGCAATTCGGCATCGCGTTTTTTCAACGCTGGAAAACGCAGTGCCGCCTTGAACAGATTGCGATCCAATCGCAAATGGGCACCGACCATGACGTTCTCGATGGCGCTCATGTTCATGCAGATCTGCAGGTTCTGGAAAGTCCGCGCCACGCCGCGCGTCGCCAGTTCGTTCGGCGACTTGCCGCCGATGGCTTCGCCGTCGAGGTGGATGTCGCCCGTCGTCGGCTTGTAAACCCCGGTAATCAGGTTGAACAGCGTCGTCTTGCCGGCACCGTTGGGGCCGATCACCGAATAGACGATGCCGGCGTCAATGGTGAAATTGACATTCTGCACGGCCTTGACGCCGCCAAAGTGGATCGAAAGGTCATTGACTTGGAGCATGCTCATGATCACTCCCCCTTGCCGAACTTCGCGGCCAGCGTCGGCACCAGGCCCTTGGGCAGGAAGATCATCGACAGCATCAGGATGGCGCCGAAGACCACCGTTTCCCAGCCTTCGAAAGTCGCCAGCGCCTGCGGCAAGGCGGTGAGCAGCACGGCACCCACCAGCGAGCCGTAGACCGAGGCCATGCCGCCAATGACGACCATGGTCACCAGTTCGATGGAGTGGAAGAAATCGGCGAAGTTGGGGCTGACGAAGCCGACGTAGTGCGCCGTGACGCTGCCCATCAGGCTGGCGAAGACGGCCGAGAGGACAAAGATCGCCACCTTGTAGCGGACGATATCGACGCCGACCACCTGCGAGGCGACTTCCGAGCCGTGCAGCGCGCGCAGCGCACGGCCGAACGGCGAGTCGATCAGGTTGAGTGAAGCCCAGACGGTAATCGAGAGCAGGATGGCGACGACCCAGTACCACTGCTTGTCGTTGCTCAGCTCGAAGCCAAAGAGGCCCATCGCCGGCACCGGCATGCCGTCCGGCCCGCCCGTCCATTGCGCTTCGTTGCGCAGGGTGATGTTGATGATGATGCCGAGGCCCAGTGTCGCCATGGCGAGGTAGTTGCCCTTGAGCTTGAAGATCGGACGGGCGACCAAGGCCGCAAGCATGCCGGTTGCGACGGCTCCGGCAACCATGGCGGCCAGTGGATGCCAGCCAAAATGCGTTGGCAGCACGGCCGAGGCATAGGCCCCGATGCCGAGGAACCCGGCGTGGCCGAGACTGATCTGGCCCGCGAAGCCGATCAGCAGGTTGAGGCCGAGGACGATCATCGCATTGATTGCCATGCGAATGACGAGGTCGAGATAAAAGCTGTTGGGCAGCACGAAGGGCAACACCAGCAGGATGGCGACGACCAGGTAAAGGCCGTTGTAGACGCTTTTTTTCATGCTCACACCCGGTCCGTCGATTTGCCGCCGAACAGGCCGCGCGGCATGAAGAAGAGGATGAAGAGGATCAGCACGAAAGGAATCGCATCCTTGTAGGCCGACGAAATGTAACCGGCGCCCATCGCTTCGAGGATGCCGACCAGCAAGCCGCCGACCACGGCGCCGAGGCCGTTGCCGAGACCACCGAGCACGGCGGCGACGAAGCCCTTGAGGCCGAGCATGATGCCGACATCGTAGGAAGTGAGGGTGATCGGCGTGATCAGGATGCCGCCCAGCGCGCCGAGCGCCGCCGACATGGCGAAGCTCATGAACAGCACCCAGCTGGTATTGATGCCGACCAGCTCGGCGGCCAGCCGGTTGACCGACGTCGCGAGCATGGCCTTGCCTTGCAACGTGCGGTTGAAGAAATACCAGAGGGCGACAACCACAATCGCAGTAACGCCGAGTACCCACAGGCTTTGCGGCATCAGCGTGGCGCCGAGAATGTCGATCGGCGTTTCGCCTGAAAAGGCGGGCAGGCTGTGCGTCCCCTTGCCGAAGATGACGGCAGTGAGGCCGCGGATGACCAGCGATGCGCCGATCGTGATGATGATCAGCGTAACCGTCTCGGCCCCCTTGACCGGCTCGATTGCCAATTTCTCGATCAGCACGCCGACGACGGCGGGGATCAGGATGGCGAGCAGCAGCGCGACCGGCAACGGCAGGCCGGCCTGCACGAAGTACACCGCGAGCATGCCGCCGAGCATGATGAATTCGCCCTGGGCGAAATTGATCACGTTGCTGGCGTTGTAGATCAGCGTGAAGCCGAGCGCGGCCAGCGCGTAGGTGGCGCCAACCGTGATCCCGGAAAAGAGAAATTGCAGGAACTGCGCAAGCATCACGCCCTCCTTCTCTGAGGGTACAAGGGGTTCATCTCGTCTCCTTTATCGTTATTTCGCTACTGCCTTTTACACTGCTGCGGTCGACCGCTCAAATCGGCAACAAATGGTCGGCGTCGGCGACCACCGGCTGCTGCTGGGCGAAGAAGCCTTCGGTGTGGATCAACTCGTCCAGCGCCCCCTGCTTCCTGGCGGCGGCGACGCAGGCATCGACGAATTCCGGGCTACCGGCGGTGAAGATGGTGTGCTTCGACAGATCCTTGAACAGTTGGGGCAGCACGACGTCGACACGACCGTGCAGGTAGCCCTCGGCTTCCTCGCGGGTCAGCGTGATCTTGTAGTCGAAGTTGCGGTGCTTGGTCCGCCACCAGGCCATCATCCCCAAACTATAAACGTCTTCGCGGGTACGTGCCGAGAACAACATCGTCACCGGCTTCTTGAAACCGCGGCGCAGCGCAGCCTCGGCCAGGGCCAGAACGGGTGCCAGGCCGGTGCCGGCCGCCAGACACAGCACCGGCGTATCGACCGAAGGGTCGCCGATGAAGGTGCCGTAAGCGCCTGAAACCTTGACGTTCTCGCCGATCTGCAGGCTATCGTGAATCCAGTTGCTGGTGACGCCGCCATCGGCTCTGGCGACCTGCAGCACCAGCTCACCATCCGGACGCGGCGCGTTGGAAATCGAATAGGCGCGGGATGGAATGTCGGCGCGCGGATTGCCGATGGTCACGTATTGGCCCGGCCAGTAGCGGATCGGCTGGCCGACCGGTCGCAAGCGCAGCTCGACGACGCGGGCGGCGATCTGGCGCTTGTCGGTAACGACGAACAGCGCATCCTCCCGTGGTGGGAAGAGTTTCGGCTTGGCGTCCAGGGTGCCCCATTCGATGACTAGCTCCTCGGAAATCGGCTTGGCCATGCACATCAGGCCGTAACCCTGCTTGCGTTCGTCCTGCGACAGCGCCATGTCGAGCACCATGCCCTGGTCGAACTGACCGGCGGTGACCTTGACCTTGCACTCGCCGCAGGCGCCGGCACGGCAATTGTTGGGCAGCGCGTAGCCGGCCTTTTCCAGCGCCATCAGCACGGTGTCGCCATAAGCGCAATCCACCGCCTTGCCCGAAGGTTGCATCACGATACGAGCCATTTTCATCCCCAGATTTTATGGTTTCTGTTGCGGCAAGGCCGGCGCCTCGAGGGAGACGCCGGCCGGCTGTTTGCTGCGGTCGACCCGGCTCAGAAGACCGGAATGATGTCCTGCATGTCAATCTCCGACACTTCCTGGCCGGTGATCCCGACTTCGGGAATCGCCGGGAACGGGATGTTGTAGCGGTCGAGCACGCCCTTCAGGTTGATCATCGCGTTCTTCCAGTTTTCCAGCTTGGCTTCGTAGCTCGGGATGCCGAAGCCGGCACCGCGCGCCACTTCCTCGCCTTCGCGCTGGTTGGCAATGAAGTCTTCCGGCAGGTCCCAGAATTCCATCGGCGGCTCGAACAGCACAGCCGACAGGAACAGGTAGCCGGCACGGATCTGCTTGGTGACGACAGCCTTGGTTTCTTCCTTGAGGCCCGGGTAGTCGCGCTCCATCACCGCCATGCAGATAGCCATGTGGCGGCCTTCGTCGCGACCGATGTTCTTGAAGCCTTCCTTGAACACCGCTTCGCGGGAATTGTCGAACATCTGCTTGAAGATGGTCGCGGCGGCAATCTCGCCCATCAGGAAGGAACTGAACAGCACGGCGAGGTCATACTTGGGCACCGCCTGCTTGTAGCCGTTCCAGTAGCGGGCGCCGTTAAAGTACAGCCACTTGACGTTCTTTTGCAGGCGGCGGCCGAGATCGGTCTTCGGCACATAGGTGATCGGGTCGGGGTGGCCGAGCAACTTGGTGATGGCGAGGCCGCACATGATCTCGTGGTTCTGCTCGTCACGGGTCACCGAGAAGAAGCACTTGCGGACGGGGTCTTCCTCATGCACCTCGTAGGTCTTGATCAGCGCTTCGGCGAACACCGGAGGGGCCGATGCATCGAACACCGACAGCAGACTCCACCAGTAGGCGATCGACTCGCGCTCTTCCCACGTATAGCTGTCAACGTCCAGCGTATCCCAGGGCAGCTTTTCCGGGTCCCAGTTCTCGCGCAGCGCGGCTTCCCACACTTCCTGCAGTTTCTTTGTCTTGCTGTTCCATGACAGCGGATAGATGTTGGGCTGCTGGATTTCCGGCGGGAATTCCATCTTGTCTGCAAAACGCTCCTTGTTGCTTGCCATGTCTCACTCCTCGATTCGGGTTTCATCATCAGGTTTGGAACACCACCCGGCAACCCGGATGGCGATGGGCGAATACTGATACGTTACAGCACTAGATGTCAACATTTTTTGTATCTCTTTGCAAAAAACACTGTTCGTAACAAATTCTTCATTTCAGAACCACAAGGGCATGAATTATTAGGATAACTTTTATCGTATTGTTTTCTTGTGTATTTTTTTATTTTTCACAATTTGTTTTGTTATTCGTAACATCAAAACGAAGTGATATTTACGATACTTTTATTTGACTTTTTTTGACTTGCTAAGTATCGTTGAGTCAGATTGTCACTGCCCTGCACCCACAGAAGAACGTCGTCAAGGAGATACGAATGTCCCACCCCCTGTTAGAGAAGCACCGCGCCACGCTCGAAGGCGCCCTCAATGCCATCCACACCCGTGGTTACTGGTCCGCCTATAGCGAGATGCCCAGCCCCAAGGCCTATGGCGAAACGGCGGCCGACGACGGCAAGAAGGCTTTTGCAGCCCACCTCGGCCAGCCGTTCGCGCTGGAGCAGCCGGGCCAAAGCGGCTGGCTGGCCGGCGAGCAGTCGCCCTACGGCATTGACCTCGATGTGCAGTATCCCGTCTGCGACCACGAAGCCCTGATCGCCGCCGGCCAGGCCGCGATGAGCAGCTGGCAGAAGGCCGGTGCCGACGGACGCACCGGCATCTGCCTGGAAATCCTCGACCGCCTGAACAAGCAGAGCTT
>JAEUOH010000256.1 GCA_016790845.1 Dechloromonas sp. | reverse complement strand
TAGTTGTCGAAGGCGACTGCTGCGGTCGACGCCCCAAAAAGGGCCAAAACCAGAACCGATTTAGAGAACCTGGACATTGCTGACCTCCCCGCTTTCAAGCACTTTCCAGGACTGGATGGCATTGTTGTGATAGATCGATTTTGTACCGCGCACCTTGCGCAACTGGCCGTAGGTCGGCTGCACGTAGCCAGTCTCGTCGATGGCCCGCGATTGCAGAATGGCCGGCTTGCCGTCCCACACCCAGTTGATGTTGAAACGGGTCAGTGCCTTGTTCTGCACCGGGCCTTCGATGCGCGCCGTCTGCCAGTTGAGGCCGCCGTCGAATGACACATCGACTTGCTTGATTTTGCCGCGACCGGACCAGGCGACACCGGAGACGTTGTAGAAACCCTTGTCGAGCAATTGCTGGCCACCCGAGGGTGTGGTGATGACCGACTTGCACTCCTGGATGGAGGTGTATTGGCGATGCAGGCCATCCGGCATCAGGTCGATGTAATGCACGGCCTCGTCCTTGGTGGCGTAAGGCTTGTCGCCGACTTCGATGCGACGCAGCCACTTGACCCACGACACGCCCTGCACGCCCGGCACGACCAGGCGCAGCGGGTAGCCATTTTCTGGGCGCAGCATTTCGCCATTCTGGCCCCAGGCGACGATGACCTCGCCGTTTTCGACCATTTCCATCGGGATCGTGCGCGTCATCGACGAGCCGTCGGCACCTTCGGCCAGCACGAAACGGGCTTTCTTGTAATCGACGCCGCAATCTTCCAACAGCAACTTGAGCGGTACGCCGGTGAATTCGGAACATGACAGCATCCCGTGCGTGTATTGCACGGTCGGCACCGCGACATTGCCCCATTCGAGGCCGGTATTGGCGCCGCACTCGATGAAATGGATGCGCGACACCGAAGGGAGGCGCATCAGGTCGTCCATGGTGTAGACCTTGGGCTTCTTGAGAAACTCGGGGTCGGAGCCATTGATCATCAGGCGATGGCGCGCCGGGTCGATGTCGTGCCAGCCTTGGTGGTGGCGCTCGAAATGCAGGCCGGACGGGGTGATGATGCCGAACAGGCTCTGCAAGGGACAAAATGAAACGGATGCGGCACCAACCCGGGTCAGGCCGGGCGACTCACGACGGATCACGTTGGCCTCGTACTTCGAGGGCACGCCGTAAGGACGAACCGCCACCGCCTGGCCGAGGGTCGTCGTCCACTCGGGCAGGTTGAGAATGGCCGAATCGCCTTCCGACGCCCGCGCAACCACCGGCGCTGCCAACGCTGCACCAGCGGCGAGGAAGCTTTTCCTCAAAAAATCGCGCCGCCCGGCGCCAACGGCCTTGATCTGCTCTTCCGACAGGAAGTTTTCCGGAGCGGGCCGCAAACGCCCCGGTTTATTGATGCTATCCACCATCGAGATGACTCCCCTCTGACTTATTGAACTGATTTACTGCAAAGCCCTGCCGACAACCCCCATCGCCTCGCCCAGATCGCGGCTGGCCACCGTAATGCTGACCGTGCGGCAGATATCGACGAAATTCGGATCGATGACGCGATAGAACACCGAACTGCCCTCGCGCCGCCGGTCGACCACCCCGGCGCGGTAAAGGATGTTCAGGTGCCGCGAAATATTGGCCTGTGTAAGGCCAACGGTTTCGACGACTTCATGCACCGGACGCTCCTCGCCACACAAACAGGAGAGAATGCGCAGACGCGTCGGATCGGCGAGCAATCCAAAGTAATGCGCCACTTGTTCGAATACCTGATTTGTCTCGTCCATTGCGTTCTTTGATCTGGGTCAAGAATTAATGTATAACTGCGTACTTATATAGTCAACTACTTATATTATTGCGCTGCAGCATGCAATTTAGCCCAAAGGCCTATAACCTTTGCCCTACGCTGATAAGCACAAAGCACAAGAATTCGGCTATATGGCGTGCCAACATCACACAGAGGAGATGTCCCGATGAAATTGCTTCCCACCGTTGCAGCGCTCAGCCTGCTTGCCGCAACCGGGGCCGCGCACGCGGCCGATCCCAATCTTGCCCGCAACCTGGCGGCCACCTGTGCCAACTGCCACGGCACCAACGGCAACGCCGTCAAGGGCGGTGGCATCGACGCGCTGGCCGGCGTCCCCAAAGACAAAATCCTGCAAAAACTGGCCGACTTCAAGAGCGGCGACAAACCCGCCTCGATCATGCACCAGATCTCGAAGGGCTACACCGACGAGCAACTCGACCTGATCGCCGGCTATTTCGCCGCACAAAAATAAGGGGACAAACCATGATGCTGATGAAACGACGTGATTTCCTGAAGGTCGGCGCGGCAGCCGGTGCGATGGCTTCCCTCTATGGCTGTGCCGGCAGCGGCAAGGCCAGCGGCCATGTGGTCGTGGTCGGCGGCGGCTATGGCGGCGCGACGACCGCCAAGTACCTGCGCATGTGGAGCGAAGGCGGCGTCCAGGTGACACTGATTGAGCGCAACCCGACCTTCATCTCCTGCCCGATCTCCAACCTGGTCATCGGCGGCACCAAGACGATGGAAGACATCACCGTCAGCTACGACGGTCTGAAAAATAAGTGGGGCGTCCGCGTGATCCAGGACGACGTGGTTGCGGTCGACGCCGCAAAACGCACGATTTCCCTGAAAGCAGGCGGCACGATGACGTACGACCGCCTTGTCCTTTCCCCCGGTATCGACTTCATGTGGGATCAGATTCCGGCGCTCAACAATCCGGAAGCCCAAGCCAAGATCCTGCACGCCTGGAAGGCCGGCCCGCAGACCGTCGCCCTGCGCAAGCAACTCGAAGACATGAAGAACGGCGGCACCTACGCCATCTCGATTCCCAAGGCGCCCTACCGCTGCCCGCCTGGACCCTACGAGCGCGCCTGTCTGGTGGCCGATTATTTCAAGAAGAACAAACCCAAATCCAAGGTGGTCATTCTTGACGCCAACGAGGACGTGATGTCGAAGAAGGGGCTGTTCACGAAAGCGTGGAGCGATCTCTACAAGGACATTCTGGAATATCGCCCGAACAGCGAGGTGAAGGATGTCGACGTCAAGACCACCACTGCCGTCCTCGAATTCGACAAGTTCAAGGCTGACGTATTGAACGTGATCCCGCCACACCGTGCCGGCAATATCGCCGCCAATTCGGGGCTCAAGCTGATCAACAACCGCTGGGTCGATATCAACTGGCTGTCGATGGAAGTCAATGGCACGCCAGGCGTCCATGTCATTGGCGACGCCATCTTCCCGGCGCCGACCATGCCGAAATCCGGCCACATGGCCAATCAGCACGGCAAGCTGGCCGCTGCCGCCATCCTCAACATGCTGTCCGGCATGGAGCCGAGCCCGACGCCGGTGGTCATGAACACCTGTTACAGCTTCGTCGATGCCAAGCAAGCGATCCACGTCGCCTCGGTACATCAGTACGACGCGGCGACCAAGACCGTGCAACCGGTCAAGGGTGCCGGTGGCGTTTCCGTGGCACGCAGCGAACTGGAAGGCAAAGTTGCGCTGGGCTGGGCAAAGAACATCTGGGCCGACTCGCTGGCCTGATTTTCTGCCGCACCAATGATAAAAGGCCGCGACTGCGGCCTTTTGTCTTATATGCCACCCAACTCAGTTGAGCGTTGCGATGTACTCGGCGACCGCGTGGCGCTCCAGTTCGCTGAGCTTGGAGGCAACAGTGTGCATCACCGCGTTGTCGTTGTTCCGTTCGCGGGAGTTGAACTGTTTGAGCTGGTCTTCGATGTAACGCGGATGCTGGCCGGCAAGGCGCGGCAGTTGTGGCGTGCCCAGCCCTTTGGGCCCGTGGCAGCTGGCGCAGCTGGGTAGCCCGGTGAACTGGTTGCCGCGATCGAAGGTGTACTTGCCGACGGCCAGCAGTTCGGGATCCTTGGCCGGCCGCGGGCCGACGCTCTTGGCCTGGAAGAAGGCCCCCAGCGCTTTCATTTCGGCCGGGGTCAGTTCCTCGGCTTGCGGTTTCATGGTCTCGCTCTTGCGCTTGCCGGATTTGAAGTCGGCCAATTGCTTGGCAATATATTCCGAATGCTGGCCGGCGAGGCGCGGGAAGACCGGACTGGCCGACTCACCCTCCATGCCGTGACACAGGAAACAGCGTCCGGCAACGATTTCCTCGGCGCGCACTTGGTCAGCCTTGGCATCCGCCCGCACCGACAGGCTCGCCAATGCCACGCAGGCGGCTGCACCCAGCAATACAATCTGCTTGTATCCCACTTTATCTCCCCCTCGAAACGAAACAACATCCGTAAATCATTAAATAGTAATGCGCTTACACCACGCTTTCAATTGGTGGAATTTTGCGGCGACCGCTACGGCCACAAAAAAAGTAGACGGCATCCATCGATGGCGCCAATATTCGTATTTAACCTTTTCAGGAGATGCTGATGAAGCGCCGCAATTTCCTCCGCTCAGTCGCCGGCTTGTTCACGCTGACCGCCGCCGAATTCGCACCATGGCAGGCGATGAGTGCCTTTGCCCGCGAGGTCGAGGATTTCGTGCGCGGCCCGGCGGTCAAGGATCATCCGCTGCGACAAGTCTCCAAGCATGTCTGGATCATCTTCTCGCCGGACGGTTTCCCGACCCCGGAAAACCAAGGCATGATGTGCAACATCACCTTCGTCAATACCGCGAAGGGCCTGGTCGTCGTCGATTCCGGCGCTTCGGCGCAGATCGGCGAAATGGCCATCCGCCAGGCACAAAAGACGTTCAAGAAACCGGTCATCGCCATCGTCAATACCCATTACCACGGCGACCACTGGCTCGGCAACGATGCCTTCGCCGCTGCTTTCAAGAACCTGCCGATCTACGCCCACCCCGACACAACGCGCGAAATCAAGGGCGTTCAGGGCAACATGTGGCGCACCCTGATGGAACAATGGACCAACCAGGCCACCCTCGGCACCCGCGTCGTCGCCCCTACCCTGCCCCTTGAAAACGGCAGCGAACTGAAGTTCGGCGACGTCACGCTGCGCATGCACCATTACGGCAAGGCGCACACGCCCGCCGACATCTGCGTCGAAGTGGTGGAGGACAAGTTGACCTGCGTCGGCGACGTCGCCATGGACCGGCGCATCGCCAACATGGACGACGGCTCCTACCTCGGCACCTTCAAGACCTACGACGCGCTGGAAAAGAATGCCGCCAGCACGATCTGGCTGCCCGGCCACGGCGAACCCGGCCCCAACGTGCTGAAATGGAAC
>JAEUOH010000209.1 GCA_016790845.1 Dechloromonas sp. | reverse complement strand
TTGTAGTACTCGATGGTTGTCGGTGCCACCTTCATTCCGAGTATGGCCACCAGGGCAATGATGATACCCCAGAAGATCAGCCCGGACAGGGCCACGCCACGTTGATACTTCATTCCGTTTCTCCTTAGTTGAAGGAACCAATCCGAGACAAATCAAGACCCTTCGGGGGAATCAGCGAATACATGTGAAACCAGATGAAAAACGCCTTTCCAACAATGTTCTCATCCGGCACGAACCCCCAGAAGCGGCTGTCACGGCTGTTGTCGCGATTGTCACCCATCATGAAATAATGGCCCGGTGGCACCTTGCATATGACACCAGTCGCATTGTAGGTGCAATTTTCACGGTAGGGAAACTGTGTCGCATCCGGAATGAAGGCCGGCGCATCGCTGTCGTTAAGATAGCGATGCTCTACATTTCCCAGTTTCGCAACGTATTGCTCGGAATAATAGAGTCGTTCGGGATGGAGATAATCGGCTACTTTGTTTGTCTCGACAACCTGACCATTTACGGTCAGACGCTTGTTCTGATAGGCAACGGTATCGCCAGGTACGCCGATCACGCGCTTGATGTAGTCGAGCGAAGGATCTTCCGGGTAGCGAAAGACCATCACGTCGCCCCGTTTCGGTTCGTTGATGCTGATGATTTTCTTGTTGATCACCGGCAAGCGGATACCGTAAGTGAATTTGTTCACCAGGATGAAATCACCCACTTCCAGTGTCGGAATCATCGACCCCGAGGGGATCTTGAAAGGCTCGAACAGGAAGGAACGGACTACGAAGACGATCAGAATGACCGGGAAAAAGCTCGCGCCCCATTCCACCCAGAGCGGTTCCTTGGCGTTCGTCGCGCGCAATTTGCGGAATTTCAGGACGTCAACCGCGTAAAGCATGCCGGTGACGAGCGTCAGCACCAGAAGGATCAAGGCAAAATTCATGATGTAGTTCTCAGTTATCGACGCGCAGTACGGCGAGGAAGGCTTCCTGCGGGATTTCCACGCTGCCTACCTGCTTCATGCGTTTCTTGCCGGCCTTCTGTTTTTCCAGCAGTTTTTTCTTGCGAGTGATGTCGCCGCCATAGCACTTGGCCAACACGTCCTTGCGCATCGCCTTGACGTTTTCGCGGGCGATGATGTGCGAACCGATGGCGGCCTGGATCGCGACATCGTACATCTGGCGCGGAATCAGTTCGCGCATCTTGGAGGCCAGTTCGCGGCCGCGGTATTGTGCGTTGGAGCGATGCACGATCAATGACAGAGCATCGACCTTTTCGCTGTTGATCAGGATATCCAGTTTTACCACGTCGGCAGCGCGGTATTCCTTGAAGTCGTAATCGAGCGATGCGTAACCCTTGGAGCATGACTTCAGCTTGTCAAAGAAATCCATGACCACCTCGGCCATGGGCATTTCATAGACCAGCTTTACCTGGCGGCCGTGGTAGTGCATGTCGACCTGGTTGCCGCGCTTCTGGTTGCAGAGGGTAATCACGTTGCCGAGATAATCCTGCGGCACGAAAATTGTCGCGGTGATGATCGGTTCGCGGACTTCCTCGATCTTGCTGATTTCGGGCAGTTTTGCCGGGTTCTCGATCTGGACGACGCTACCGTCGCGCTGCACGATCTCATAGACCACGGTCGGCGCGGTCGTGATCAGGTCCTGGTCGAATTCGCGTTCCAGGCGCTCCTGGACGATTTCCATGTGTAGCAGGCCAAGGAAGCCACAGCGGAAGCCGAAGCCAAGCGCCTGCGACACTTCGGGCTCATATTGCAGCGAAGCATCGTTCAGCTTGAGTTTTTCCAGCGATTCGCGCAGCGAATCGTACTGGTTCGATTCCACCGGATAGAGACCGGCAAAAACCTGCGGCTTGATTTCCTTGAAACCGGGTAGCGGCAAGGCTGCCTTGCGATCCAGTTTGGTAATCGTGTCGCCGACCTTGGCGGCTTTGAGTTCCTTGATGCCGGAGATGACAAAACCGACTTCGCCCGCACTCAGGCATTCCCGCTGAACCGATTTGGGCGAAAAGACACCGACCTGCTCGCACAACTGTTGGGCGCCGGTGGCCATGAAAAAAAGCTTGTCCTTAGGACGCAGTACGCCATCGACGACACGCACCAGCATGACGACACCGACGTAGTTGTCGAACCACGAATCGATGATCAAGGCTTTCAGCGGCGCTTCCGGGTCGCCCTTGGGCGGAGGAATGCGGGCAACCACGGCTTCAAGAATATCCTCGACACCCAGCCCGGTCTTGGCCGAGGCCAGCACCGCATCGGTCGCGTCGATACCGATCACGTCCTCGATTTCCTGGCGCGCGTTGTCCGGGTCGGCGGACGGCAAGTCGATCTTGTTGAGTACTGGCACGACCTCGACATCCAGGTCGAGTGCGGTGTAGCAGTTGGCGACGGTTTGCGCTTCGACACCCTGCGAAGCATCGACCACCAGCAATGCACCTTCGCAGGCCGACAGGGAACGCGAGACCTCGTACGAAAAGTCCACATGCCCCGGCGTGTCGATCAGATTCAGATTGTAAGTCTTGCCATCGCGCGCCTTGTACTGCAGTGCCGCCGTCTGGGCCTTGATGGTAATCCCGCGTTCGCGCTCGATATCCATCGAATCGAGCACCTGGGCTTCCATTTCACGGTCGGAAAGCCCTCCGCACAGGTGAATGATGCGATCGGCAAGCGTCGATTTGCCGTGATCGATGTGGGCGATGATGGAAAAGTTACGGATATGATCCATTGCTGCTAGTAAAAAAGGGCGCTTATCCGGCGCCCTTCCCTGTTCAGAAGACCCTGAATTTTAGCGGATTCCGGCCAAATATTCACGGACTTTAGGCGTGTCAAGGAAGTAGTGGCAAAGTTCGACGTCGCCATGCAGCAAGACCGGCACCAGTTCATCATACTTTGTCTCAAGCGCCGGGTTGGCGTCGACGTCGATCACATTTACCTGCGCGTCGAACTCGGCGGCCAGCGGCGCCAATGCCACCTCCATATCGTGACAAAGGTGGCAGTAGTTCCGGCTGAGCAGAGTAAGCTCAGTTGCCATTCAGGCCCTTGATGGTGACGAAGGTCTGCATTTCGCCACGCCGGATGAGCAAGGTGACATTGCTGCCCTTTTCGAACTGGGCAAGCAACTTGTTGAACTGATCGACAGTCTTGATTTCCGTTGTCGCACCCTTGCTTATCAAGGCGACAATGATGTCCCCGGGCCGCAAGTCCGTGCGCGAGCCTGCCCCACGAACATCTTCGACCAACAGCCCGGAAGACATCTTCAATTCGCGTTTTTGCTCCGCGCTCAGTTCGCTGACCACCAAGCCGAGTCGATTGGCTTGCTGCTCAGGTGGCTTGGCGCCGCGCCCCTGACGATTGGCGGCCGTTTTCTCATCGACCATCTCGCCCACCGTGACCGCGATATCGCGGGTCGTACCTTTGCGCCAGACCTGCAGGGTCGAACGGGTGCCTGGCTTGGTCGCTGCCACCAGACGCGGCAGATCGGCAGAAGCATTGATCGGCTTGCCATCGAACTTGAGAATGACATCGCCAGGCTCAAGTCCGGCCTTGTCCGCCGGCCCGCCCTTCTCGACTGCATTGACGACGGCACCCATCGGTTTGTTCAAGCCCAGCGATTCCGCCAGTTCCTTGTTAACCTCCTGGATCACGACACCAAGACGGCCACGGCTGACTTTGCCAGAAGCGCGCAGCTGGTTCTGAATTTCCATGGCCACGTCGATCGGGATCGCGAATGAAACGCCCATGTAGCCGCCGCTACGGCTGTAGATCTGGGAGTTGATGCCGACCACTTCGCCCCGCATGTTGAACAGCGGACCCCCAGAGTTACCCGGATTGATCGCCACGTCGGTCTGTATGAAGGGTACGTAGTTTTCCTGCGGCAAGGAACGTCCCTTGGCGGAAACGATGCCGGCGGTGACCGAGTTGTCGAAGCCGAACGGGGAACCAATGGCGACGACCCATTCGCCGACCTTCAGTTGAGCCGGATCGCCCAGCTTGACAGTGGGCAGGCCGCTAGCCTCGATCCGGATGAGGGCCACATCGGTGCGTTTGTCGGCGCCGATGATCTTTGCCTTGAATTCCCGTTTGTCGGTCAGGCGGACCGTGACCTCATCGGCGCCATCGACGACGTGAGCGTTGGTCAAGATGAAGCCATCGCCACTAACGATGAAACCGGAACCGAGCGATTTATTCTCGAATTCGCGTGGCGCCGCACCGCCGGGATGGCGTGGAATAAAGCGTTTGAAAAACTCGAATGCCGGATCATTCTCGTCGAAGGGAAACGGCGACATCTGGCTGCTGCGGGTTACCTGCGTCGTGCTGATATTGACAACCGCCGCACCCTGTCTTTCGGCGAGCTCGGTGAAGTCCGGCAGGCCGCGAGACTGCGCCAGCGCCGTAGAAGACAGAACAATGAATGACAAAAGTGCCAAGAAGCGTTTCATCGGCATTTACCTCCTGAATTGCTTAAGACGAATGCGAAACGATATGGGGATGAAATGCGGGATCGTCAACTCTACGGGCTGCCCGGTGCCTGACATACAAGAATGCAATCACCAGCCCTGCCACGGCACCTGTCATTGCGCCAGGATCACCAGCCAGCGGCATACCGATCAACGCGCCGACGATAGCTGCGGTCAACGGCAAAATATAGGCCAAATTCGCGGTTTTTCGAATGCTCCCGGCCGGCACAGCGATCGTCACACGGTCGCCGACGCGCACATCGGCATCATTTACGACCCGGTATCGTTTGGGGCCACTACAGAACATCTGCGTCAACTGTTGCCCGCCACAACCGCCCTTTTCGTGGCAACGCCCGCAGCCGCCCTGCTCGACCTCGACCACGGCAATTCCATCCAGTAGTTCGCGGACGGTGCCGCGGACTGTATTTTGTTCAACATTCATGATCTACCACCGCCGATCAGGCGCTGTGTCGAGCAAGGGGCGCAACTTGCTGGCAACTGCCTCGCGAGCCCGAAAAATGCGCGATCTCACGGTGCCGATGGGGCAGTCCATCATGGTGGCGATCTCCTCGTACGAGAGCCCCTCGATCTCGCGCAAAACGATTGCCGTGCGCAACTCTTCCGGAAGCGCATCCATGGCCGCATTGACCGTCTGCCCGATTTGCTTGGACAACAGCAGGCTTTCCGGGGTATTGATATCGCGCAGTTGATCGGCCGATTCGAATGTTTCAGCTTCCTCGCTGTCGAATTCCGTAGAGGTCGGCGCGCGACGTCCCTGGGCAACCAGATAGTTCTTGGCGGTGTTGATGCCGATCCGGTAAAGCCACGTGTAAAAGGCACTGTCACCACGAAACGACGGCAATGCACGGTAGGCCTTGATAAACGCTTCCTGAGCCACATCTTCGACCTCCGCTGGGTCGCGAATGAAGCGCGACAATAGGCGCCCCAGTTTGCGCTGGTACTTGGTCACCAACTGGTCGAAGGCACGTTGATCGCCGCCTTGCGCCCGTTCGACCAGTGCCTGGTCGATTTCGCGCTCGCTCATGAACTGGAATTCTCCCTTGGGGGGCTCGTCGTTAGTCTCGTTGTGGCTTGCAGTATAGCTTAGCCGATTTACGCCTGTGGACGCCTCGTTTGCCATAATTGTGACCAAGTGTAACGGTCGCCACAGGCGCATGCGTGCTATATTTCAAAACAAAAACACTGTGATCGAGAACAGTCTTGCTTAATTTTGACGTACTTATCATTGGTAGTGGTCTGGCCGGTCAGTCGGCGGCTTTGCGCTTGGCCCAACATTGCCGCGTTGCACTTGTCAGCAAACGGACGCTGGAAGATTCGGCTTCGGGCTGGGCGCAAGGCGGCATCGCCGCCGTACTCGACAGCCGCGACTCGATCGAAGCGCATATTCACGACACGCTGGTTGCCGGTGCCTGGCTCAACGACGAAAAGGCAACCCGCTTCGTCGTCGAAAACGGTCGGCGTGCCATCGAATGGCTGATCGACCAGGGCGTTCCCTTCACCAAGGATGCGTCCGGCTATCACCTGACGCGCGAAGGTGGTCACAGCGCACGCCGCGTCATCCATGTCGCCGATGCCACCGGCGCCTCGGTGCAGGAAACGCTGACCCGCAAGGTGCGCGCCACGCCGAACATCACGGTTTTCGAAAGCCACATCGCCATCGACCTGATTACCGGTGAAAAACTCGGCACGGATGAAAAACGCTGCTTCGGCGCTTACGTGCTCGATAGCCGCAACGGCGAAGTCGTTACCATGGGTGCCGCCAACACGCTGATCGCCACCGGCGGCGCAGGCAAGGTCTATCTCTATACGACCAATCCCGACACATCGACCGGTGATGGCATTGCCATGGCCTGGCGGGCTGGTTGCCGCGTTTCAAACATGGAGTTCATTCAGTTCCATCCGACCTGCCTGTATCACCCACAGGCGAAGTCTTTCCTGATCTCCGAAGCGGTGCGCGGCGAAGGCGGCTTGCTACGCCTGCCCGATGGCACACGCTTCATGCCCGAGCATGACGAACGCGCCGAACTGGCGCCGCGCGACATCGTCGCCCGCGCCATCGACTTCGAGATGAAGAAGCGCGGCCTGGACTGCGTCTTTCTGGATATTTCTCACAAAGGCGAGGATTTTATTCGCGAGCACTTCCCGAATATTCACGCGCGCTGCCTGGAACTGGGTATCGATATCGCCCGCGAACCGATTCCCGTCGTGCCGGCAGCGCACTACACCTGCGGCGGCATCATCAGCGACCTGCGTGGCCGTACCGATGTTCCCGGTCTTTATGTTGCCGGCGAAGCTTCGTGCACCGGCCTGCACGGTGCCAACCGACTGGCCTCGAATTCGCTGCTCGAATGCCTGATTTTTGCGGAAGCTGCGGTCAACGACATTTTAGGCAGCAAAACCAGGCCCTTCCCCAAGTTGCCGCAATGGGACGAAAGCCGTGTCACCGATGCCGACGAGGAAGTCGTCATTTCCCACAACTGGGACGAATTGCGCCGCTTCATGTGGGATTACGTGGGGATTGTCCGAACCACCAAGCGCCTGAAGCGTGCGCAACATCGCATTCGCTTGCTGATGCGGGAAATCGAGGAGTTTTACGCCAATTTCCGGGTCAGCCACGACCTGATCGAACTGCGCAACCTGGTCGTCACGGCCGACCTGATCGTGCGCTGCGCCATGCAACGCAAGGAAAGCCGTGGCTTACACTATTCGCGCGACTACCCGGAGGTATTGCCGCGGATAAGGAGTACGGTACTCAGAGGCCGTCGACCGCCTCGACACTGATTTCCGCTCGCCAGCGCAGAAAAACGCGCAGGCGCCGGAAATCTTCGGATTTCATGGTGTCAACCGCAACGATCAGCAAAAACGTCCCTGCCCCCGTTTTCAGCCGGGCGACCGTCAACCAGGGATGAACCGTGGCACCGGGCACCAAGCTGGCACCTATGAATTGCTCGGTTCCGGTGGGCGCCAGCAGAATATTTCCAGACTGCTCCAACCGGATCGCCGATGGCAAATTTGCAAGCTGGAGCCAGGCAAGGAGCGCGGTGATCGCAAGAAAGAGGCAAATCGCTACCCGAACGCCAATCGACCAGGGCGTCGCCATGACCATGCCAATAGCCACAATGGTCATCGTAACAAGCGCCAGTACCAGAAAACGCGAACGGCGCAGTCCGATGGTGATCGGAAACTGCACCGTCCTATTCCCTGCAAAAAACTGCTTAGATTCGTTTGAAAACCAGCGAACCGTTGGTACCGCCGAAGCCGAAGTTGTTCTTCAGCGCGAATTCGATCTTCATCGGCCGTGCAACATTGGCGCAGTAGTCCAGGTCGCACTCCGGGTCCTGGTTGAAGATATTGATGGTCGGTGGCGAAATCTGGTGATGGATGGCCAGCACAGTGAACAAGGACTCAACGCCGCCGGCACCACCCAGCAGGTGGCCGGTCATTGACTTGGTCGAGTTGACGACAATGTTCCGCGCGGCATCGCCGAAGGCCGCCTTGATGGCATCCGACTCGTTCTTGTCGCCGAGCGGTGTCGAGGTGCCGTGCGCGTTGACGTATTGAACGTCGGACGGGCCGACTCCGGCGTTCTTCAACGCATTGACCATCGAACGGCGCGGGCCGTCCATGTTTGGTGCCGTGATGTGATAAGCATCGGCACTCATGCCATAGCCGGCCACTTCGGCGTAAATCTTCGCGCCCCGCGCCTTGGCGTGTTCGTATTCTTCGAGCACCAGAACGCCGGCGCCCTCGCCCAGGACGAAACCATCGCGATCCTTGTCCCACGGACGGCTGGCGGTAGCCGGATCGTCGTTGCGGGTCGACAACGCGCGGGCAGCGCAGAAGCCACCCATGCCAAGTGGCGACACCGTCGATTCGGCACCGCCGGCGACCATCACGTCGGCATCGCCGTACTCGATCAAGCGTGCAGCTTCGCCGATCGAGTGCGTACCGGTCGTGCAGGCGGTGACGATGGCGAGATTCGGGCCCTTGAAGCCGAATTCGATCGACAGGTTGCCGGAGATCATGTTGATGATCGAGCCGGGAACGAAGAACGGCGACACCTTGCGTACGCCGGCGGCGTTGTATTCGTCCTTGGTCTCCTCGATCAGCGGCAGGCCGCCGATGCCGGAACCGATGGCGACACCAATGCGCTCGGGGTCGGCGGCGCCTTCCTTGTCGAGCCCGGCATCCCTGACCGCCTGAATCCCGGCGGCCAGGCCAAAATGGATGAAGGTATCCATGCGGCGTGCATCCTTGGCGGAGATGTAGCTGGTGATGTCGAAATTTCTGACTTCACCGGCAAATCGAACCGGGAAGGTGGATGTATCGAATCTGGTGACAGGGCCAATGCCCGAACGGCCGGCAATGATATTCTGCCAGCCCTCTTCGACGCTGTTTCCAACCGGGCTGATGAGCCCCAGACCAGTAACTACAACTCTACGACGTGCCAAGGTGAGCTCCGAACGCAAATGTGGCAAGGCCGGCCATGGGGCCGGCCTTGTCGGGATCGACCGAAATGGATTACTTCTTGTTGGCGAGGATGAAATCAACCGCCTGCTGGACCGTGGTGATCTTCTCGGCCTGCTCGTCGGGGATCTCGCACTCGAATTCTTCTTCCAGTGCCATGACCAGTTCGACGGTGTCCAGGGAATCCGCGCCCAGATCGTCCACAAAAGAGGACTCGTTCTTGATGTCCGCTTCATTCACACCCAGTTGTTCGGCGACGATCTTCTTGACGCGCTCTACGATGTTATCCATTCGAAAAACTCCTTCCCCTCAGGGGTACGAAAAAAAACGTTGTGATTCTACCAAAAGCCGAAGCTTAACGAAATCAATCCATGAACATGCCACCATTGACGTGCACGGTAGTACCCGTGACATATGCGGCAGCAGGAGAAACCAGGAAGCCGACGGCACCGGCGATATCTTCCGGAGTACCGGCACGGGCCAACGGAATGGATGCCAGCATGGCCGCCTTCTGCTCTTCGGTCAAGGCGTGCGTCATGTCGGTGGCGATGAAGCCCGGGGCTACGCAGTTGACCGTGATGTTGCGGCTGCCTAGTTCGCGCGCCAGAGAACGGCTCATGCCGGCCACCCCTGCCTTGGCGGCACAGTAATTGGCCTGGCCCGGATTGCCGGAATAGCCGACGACCGAAGTGATATTGACGATACGGCCGAAGCGCGCCTTCATCATGCCGCGCATGACGCCACGCGACAGGCGAAAGACCGCTTTCAGATTCGTATCGATGACGGCATCCCACTCGTCGTCGCCCATGCGCATGCTCAGGTTGTCACGGGTGATGCCGGCGTTGTTGACGAGGATGGTAATGACGCCGAAGGATTTAACGATTTCTGCCAGTACCGCATCGGTCTGCACGGTATCGGTAACATCAAGAACGATGCCCTTACCCTTTATACCAGCCTCGGCCAGATAGGTCGAAATGCTGTTGGCGCCGCTCTCGCTGGTCGCCGTGCCGATGACCGTGGCACCCTGACGGCCGAGTTCGTGGGCAATGGCCCGACCGATGCCTCGGGTAGCGCCGGTAACGAGGGCGATTTTTTCGTTCAGCATGCCCTTACTCCAGAACGAGGTTGGCTTCGATCGAAGCGGCATCGGCAAGTGCCACCCCGGCAACACCATCTGCGCAACGCTTGGTCAAACCGGCCAAAACCTTGCCCGGACCGCACTCGGCTACGGTCGACACGCCCAAAGACGCCATTTTCTGAATGGTTTCCACCCAGCGTACCGGATTGTACGCCTGACGGATCAGGGCATCCTTGATGCGCGCCGGATCGTTTTCGATCGCTACATCGACGTTGTTGATGACCGGAATAGCCGGTTCGTTCAGCGTCAGATCGGCCAGACGAGCCGCCAGTTTATCGGCCGCCGGGCGGATCAGCGACGAATGGAACGGCGCGGAAACCGGCAGCGCCTTCGCCATCTTGGCACCACGCGCCTTGCACGCATCCATGGCACGCTCGACGGCAGCCTTGTGGCCGGCGATCACCGTCTGTCCGTTGGCATTGAAATTAACCGGCTCGACCACTTCGCCCTGCCCTGCTTCGGCACACGCGGCGACGATGCCGGGCGTATCCAGGCCAAGAATGGCGGCCATGGCGCCAGTGCCCAGCGGCACAGCTTCCTGCATCGCGGCGGCACGCAGGCGAACCAGCGGCACAGCATCGTTGAAGGCGATGACGCCGGCGGCAACCAGCGCGGAATACTCGCCAAGGCTATGCCCGGCAACGACAGCCGGCTTGCGACCACCCTTTTCACACCACAGGCGCCATGCGGCGATACCAGCCGTCAGCATGACAGGCTGGGTATTTACGGTCTGTGTCAGCACCTCGGCCGGACCTTCGGCGACCATGGTCCACAGGTCGTCGCCCAAGGCGGCGGAAGCTTCATCAAAAGTAGCGCGAACCACGGCCGCGTCACCGTAAGCTGTCATCATGCCAACGCTCTGCGAGCCCTGGCCGGGAAAGACGAATGCAAAAGACATGTCAGGAGTCTCCTGGATCAGAATTCGAGCAGGGCTGCGCCCCAGGTAAAGCCACCGCCAACGCCTTCGAGCAGCACCTTCTGGCCACGCTTGATGCGTCCGTCGCGCACCGCTTCATCAAGAGCGAGCGGCACCGATGCAGCCGATGTATTGCCATGACGATCGACCGTAACGATGACCCTGCTGCGGTCGACACCCAGTTTCTTTCCGGTTGCCTCGATGATCCGGATGTTGGCCTGATGGGGGATCAGCCAGTCGACATCGCCAGTTTGAATGCCGGCATTATGGCAAACCTCTTCGGCAACATCGGCCAGAACGCGGACGGCGAATTTGAATACCGCCTGGCCATCCATGCGCAGAAACGGATCGCCGGTGACCTGGCCGCCGCAGATCTGCCCCGGAACGTTGAGGATGCCATTCTGGCTGCCATCGGCATGCATTGCAGTGGCCAGGATTCCGGGCTGCTCTGCCGCTTCGAGTACGACCGCCCCGGCGCCATCGCCGAAAAGAACACAGGTGCCACGGTCATTCCAGTCAAGAATGCGGGAAAAAACCTCGGCTCCGATCACAAGGGCCTTTTTGTGGCTACCGGATCGAATGAACTTTTCGGCTACGCCGAGTGCGTAGGTAAAACCGGCGCACACCGCCTGGACGTCAAATGCTGCCGCACCCTTGTTGCCGAGTTTGCCCTGAATCAGACAGGCCGTGCTGGGAAAAACAAAATCCGGCGTCGACGTGGCGACGATGATGAGGTCGAGATCGCCTGCTGCCAAGCCGGCCATTTCAAGCGCTCGTTGCGCGGCGATGAGGCCTAATTCACTGGATGTTGTGCCCGGTTCCGCCAAATGGCGGCTGCGGATTCCAGTTCGCGTGACGATCCATTCGTCACTGGTTTCTATGCCACGTGCGGCCAGATCATCGTTGCTGACGGGAAGGCCCGGCAAACAGCTGCCAGTACCGATCAGGCGTGCATACATCAGTTGCTTTCCTCCGTACTGGCTGGCTTCAGAGACCCAGTCTGGGCTATACGCTCGGCAATGCGCTCGAGCACGCGGTTCTCGGCCGCATCGTAGGCGCGTCCGATGGCAAAGCCAAATGAAAATGCATCGGCCGAGCCGTGGCTCTTGACCGAAATGCCACGCAAACCAAGCAGAATCGCACCGTTATAGCGGCGATGATCGAAACGCTGCTTGAAGTTGTTCAGTACCGACATCGCGATCAGGGCGGCCAACTTGGTCAGCCAGTTGCGCTTGAATTCATTGCGCAACGATGAACCGAGCATCTGCGCCAAGCCTTCCGACGCCTTGAGCGCCACATTGCCGACGAAGCCGTCGCAAACGACGACATCCGCCTCGCCCTTGTAGATACCATCGCCTTCGACGTTGCCGACAAAGTTGAGTCCGGATTCGCGCAGCAGATCGCCTGCCGCCTTGACGACCTCGTTGCCCTTGATTTCTTCTTCGCCGATATTGAGAAGACCTACGGTGGGGCGATCCTTGTGCTCCATTGCCGAAATCAGCATGGCCCCCATGATGCCGAACTGCAGCAGGTGTTCAGGCCCGCAATCGACGTTGGCACCCAGATCGAGCATGTGGGTATGCCCGTTCGCCGTCGGCAGCGGCGCACAGATGGCCGGCCGCTCGATGCCGGGCAGCATTTTCAGCACGAAGCGGGAAATCGCCATCAGCGCGCCAGTATTGCCCGCCGAGACGCAAGCATCCGCCTCGCCGTTCTTGACGAGATTGATGGCCACCCGCATCGACGAATCCTTTTTGCCGCGCAAGGCAAGTGCCGGCGACTCGTCCATTTCGACGACTTCGGACGCATGAACCAGACGCAGACGCGGATTCGCTTCCTGCTTGCCCAACAGTGGCAGCAGAATTTCTTCGCGCCCGACGAGGATCAGACTGGCGCCGGGATGATCATCAAGGAAACGAAGCGCCGCCGGGACCGTCACCGACGGCCCGTGGTCTCCCCCCATGCAATCGATGGCAATGCGGGCTGTCATGGCAAAAGAAAAGGCAGGTGGCCCGCTATGAGCCCCCTGCCCCTTCGATGAACGATTACTCGCCCTTAGCCTTCAGAACCTTCTTGCCACGGTAGAAACCGTTGGGAGAAATATGGTGACGCAGATGCGTTTCACCGGTCGTCGGCTCGACAGCCAGCGGCGGGGCGACCAGGAAGTCGTGGGCGCGGTGCATGCCACGCTTGGAAGGGGATTTCTTGTTTTGTTGAACGGCCATGTTGATACTCCAAAAAAATCAGTTCGGCTTGCCTTTAAACCCGGCCAGCGCCGCAAACGGATTGATCCGCTCACCGGCATTGGCCGCGCCAGGCAAACCACATTTTTCGTGCCGCGGCGCGACCGGAACAGCCAGGAGAATCTCATCCTCCACCAACTCGGCCACGTCCAGTTCGCCCGCCACCGGCAGGAAATCACGGGTGTCGTCTTCCAGCTCTTCTTGCGACAATTCCTTGCCTTCGGGAATCAATTCCAGATGACAATCGACATCGAGATCGAAACGGATAGCTTCCAGGCAACGCTGGCAGGCCAACGGGAGCGTCCCGTTAACTTCCAGATGCAGCATGGATTGTCCGCGCTCACCCTTGTACCCTTCGATCCGGAAAGCGAACTCTCCGGAAACTTCCGCCAGCAAATCATGCAGGCGTTCCAGGCTGGCAACGGCCAATGTTCCTTCCAGAACACGACCATCCCGGGCAAACGCGAAACTGTCCGAAATCTTTTTCAATCCTGAGCGTTTCCGACTTAAACGCGAGATAATAATATTTTTAGTCTTCCAAGTCAAAACTAAGTGCTGCCTGAAGACTCTTTTGCAAGCACTTGTTGCAATAGAACATTTATGCCCCAGAAACAGCTCGTATTGGCCTCGACATCGCCTTATCGTCGCGAACTGCTTGGCCGCCTCGGCCTGCCGTTCGTGGTCGCCAACCCGGATACCGACGAAACCGCCCTTCCCGGCGAAACACCCACCGCCATGGCATTGCGCCTTTCCGAGGCCAAGGCGCGCGCCGTCGCGAAACAGCATCCCGGAGCATTGATCATCGGCAGTGACCAGGTCGCCGAAATGGACGGCCGGCTTTTTGGCAAGCCGGGAACGCACGACAAAGCGGTCGAGCAATTGCGAGCGCTTTCGGGGAAGACAGTCAATTTCTTTACCGGCCTGTGCGTCCTGAATGCAACAACCGGCCAGGCAGAACTGTGCGGCGTACCGACCCTGGTCGGATTCCGGGAACTGGGCGACGCGGAAATCGAAGCCTATCTGCGCCGCGAACCCGCCTATAACTGTGCCGGCTCGGCCAAATCGGAGGGACTCGGCATTGCCTTGCTGACCCGAATCCACGGCGACGATCCAAACGCACTGGTTGGCTTGCCGCTGATCGCACTGTGCGAACTTCTTCGCAAACACGGAATGAATGTTCTGTGACTTACGGCACGCTCTACCTGATTCCGGTGCCGTTGGGCGCCGTCTCCCCCGAGATGTCGTCACCGGCCAGCGTTTTGGCGCGGGTGCGCCCGTTGACCCATTTCGTGGTCGAAAACGCCAAGTCGGCGCGTGCCTTTCTCAAGGCCGTCGGAACCGATGCGCCGCTGCAAGCGCTGCAACTTGAAGAACTCAATGAGCACACCCGTACCGAAGCGCTCGATCGCCTGCTTGCCCCGCTGCGCGTCGGCTACGATGTCGGCCTGCTGTCTGAAGCCGGTTGTCCGGCCGTCGCCGATCCAGGGGCTGATCTGGTGGCGTTGGCCCAGCGCGAAGGTGTCCGCGTCGTGCCGTTGATCGGCCCGTCCTCGATATTGCTGGCGCTGATGGCTTCGGGGCTCAACGGCCAGCGCTTTGCCTTCCAAGGCTACCTGCCGGCCAAGGAGGGCGAGCGGGCAAAAATCCTGCGCGACCTCGAAAACGAATCGCGCAAGCGGCGCCAGACGCAAATCTTCATCGAGACGCCGTATCGCAACCGTCAATTACTCGAAGGCATTTTGCAGACCTGCCAGCCGGCTACACGGTTAACGGTGGCGACCGACCTTAGCCTGCCCGGGGAGTCCGTGCTGACGCGGACGATTCAGCAGTGGAAAAAACAGACGCCGCCCGATATCGAGCGGCGTCCCACGGTATTCTTGATGCTCGCCTGAGCGAATTTCAGCGCATGCTGAAACTAGCCGAACTTTCGAAAACACCATTCCAGAAGCTGTTGACCGCAGTTGCCCCGAAGCGCTTGGCAAAACGTTCCGCAATATTTTCCTTGACGGTGTAGTCGAGCACTTTCTCGGCCTTGATCACGTCGCGAGCCACCGAGTCTACGCTGCCGAAATCGTCGGCGAGGCCTAGTTTGACGCTTTGTTCGCCAGTCCACGCCAGGCCGGAGAACATTTCCGGCGACTCTTTCAGGCGATCGCCGCGACCAGCCTTAACCACGTCGATGAACTGTTTGTGTATTTCGTCCAGCATGGTCTGGGCGATGGCGTTCTGCTCCGGATTTGGCGGCGAGAATGGGTCGAGAAAGCCCTTGTTGCTACCGGCTGTCAACAAGCGCCGATCGACACCAAGTTTATCCATGGTGCCGGTAAACCCGAATCCGTTCATCAGTACGCCAATCGAGCCCACGATACTGGCCCTATTGACGTAAATCTTGTCAGCGGCCACAGCAACGTAATAGCCGCCGGACGCGCAAATGTCTTCGACAACAACGTAGAGCGGTGTCTGCGGATTCGCGGCACGCAAACGACGCATTTCGTCGTTGATGATGCCGGCCTGCACCGGACTGCCCCCGGGGCTGTTGATGCGCACAATGACGCCAGCGACGTTCTTTTCCTTGTATGCGGTCTGCAGCGCTTCAAGCATTTTTTCCGCGTTGGCGGCGCCTCGGTGCTCGATGGTACCGGTCAGTTCGATCAAGGCTGTGTGGCGTTCCTGATGCGAGGTTTCTGTGCCCCAGTCGACCAGGGCGGCTAGCACCAACGTCAGATATACAAAGCCGAGCACCTTGAAGAAAATTCCCCAGCGACGACTGGCTTTCTGCTCATTGAGCGCAGAAAACACAAGTTTTTCGAGTGTGCGGCGCTCCCAGTCGGAGGAATTGTTGGGGGGTTGGGGATTATCCATTTCCGATTTCTTGCTTTAAAAAGACCTGACCATTCGCCTCGACGACGGGCAGCATCACCAATCCTTTCCCCTGGCAGCGCCCACCCAGACATTGACCCGTTTCGGGAGCATAAAGCGCACCATGAACCGAGCAAATCAAGTATAGCTTGGAATCGTCGAAGAACTCTCCGGGTTGCCAGTCCAATTGGGCCGGCACGTGGCCGCATTCATTGAGATAACAACGGACCTGGCCCCGGAAACGGATTGCGAAAGCTGCCGCTTCGCGGTGCCCATGCGTGACAGTGAAGCGGATGCCCTTGCCTGCTTCCGGCAAGTCAGCGCTGGCGCAGATCAGGCGTTGCGCTGCAGCCACGAAGCCAATTCCTCGACATTATGGAGACAGGCCAGCGGCCCATGCTCGGCCAGATGATCGTGCGGATGGGCGCCATAGGTCACCGCCAGGCTATCGACGCCGGCATTGCGGGCCATCAGGAGGTCATGTGAAGTGTCGCCGATCATCACAGTCGACGCCGTAGAAATGCCGAATTCCGCCATTAGTTCATCGAGCATCTGTGGATGCGGCTTGGAATGACACTCGTCGGCGCAGCGCGACGCCTGGAATAAGGGACGCAGACCGGAATGGTCGAGCGCCCGGTCGAGGCCAACTCGGCTCTTGCCGGTGGCGATGGTCAGCAGGTGGCCGGCCGCTTGCAGATTGGCCAGCAGCTCCGGGATGCCCTTGAACAAGGTCAGTCGATGATCGCCGGACAGGTAATGGTGACGGTAGCGCGCCGACATTTCCTGATAGCGCTCGGGTTTCAGATCCGGCACCGCCTGACGCATGGCATCGACCAGCCCTAGACCGATCACGTGACGCGCCTGAGCGTCGCTCGGCTCAGGCAGATCGAGATCGCGACACGCGGCCTGGATTGACTGGACGATGGCGCCGGCGGAATCGAGCAAGGTGCCATCCCAGTCGAAGACGATCATTTCGTATTTCATGCGCTTCAGAGGCTTCTTCCAAGAATTTGTTCCAGATTGTCGGCGCTGAATTCGCGTGCTTTTCCGGCGTCGACCGCAGCGATGTAATTTCCGATGCCATTGGGCATCGGCGCGATGAATTCGAGCGGCGCCGAAGTCAGCGGGTGGCGAAAAGCCATCCGCCACGCGTGCAGGGCCATACGCTTGAGGCCGTCACGTTTTAAGGTCTTGTTGAGCGCGAATTCACCATATTTTTCGTCCCCGAGAATCGGAAAGCCGAGATGCGCAAGATGAACGCGTATCTGGTGCGTGCGCCCTGTTTTTAATTGCGCTTCGAGAAGACTCATCTCTGGCCAGCGTGCCAGGAGACGAAATACCGTATGCGAAGCCTTGCCCTCGGGGTTGACCGACACCCGCCGCTCGCCGGTTTCCGTCAAATACTTATGCAAGGGCAGTTTCACGTGCTGGGTGGTGTTCATCCAGCGCCCCTTGACCAGTACCAGGTAGCGCTTGTCAGCACCGGCGCCGTGCTCGCGGAACATGTCGTGCAGCGCCGTCAATGCCAGCCGCTTTTTGCCGACCAGGAGAATGCCGGAGGTTTCGCGATCCAGCCGATGCGCAAGTTCGAGGAATTTGGCCTGCGGCCGTTGCCGGCGCAGTGCTTCGATGACGCCGAAACTCACGCCGCTACCGCCATGCACTGCGATGCCCTCCGGCTTGTCGACCACCAGCATGGCCTCGTCTTCGTAGAGAATTGGCAGGTCAACCCGCTGTTTGGCCGCCTCATCCACCTCGTTCTGCGGCCGTTCGGCAAGGCGAATCGGCGGAATGCGTAATTTGTCGCCGGCACAAAGGCGATAGGTCGCAGCGACGCGCCCACTGTTCACCCGAACTTCGCCGCTGCGCAAAATGCGATAGAGGTGACTCTTGGGCACCCCCTTGCAGACCCGAATCAGGAAGTTGTCGAGACGCTGGCCCTGTTCATCTTCGCCAATCACCAGATGAGTGACGGAATTGTTACCAGCGCTGTTCATTTTCTAATATACTGCCCACGTTTTACGTCTCGGTTTGCAAGAGATTCCGAACCGTCAGACCGTTCGCCCTCGCGCTTCAAGCGCGACCGTCAAACGGCAGGCCCGGGAGCCTCACTTGCGCGACTTGCACAAGCCAGACCAACGTAAAACGACTGGTTAAGTTCACTCACCAAAAGTAGTGATGTTAATGGATTAGCCCGCCGTAAGCACGCACGGATTGCCCGTTGCAGGAATTTTCAGGTTGCGCATTTCAATAAAAAACACGCAACCGTTTGTTGATCAGCACATTCATCATCGCCTTTGCCCTCATCCTTAATGACGCAACCCGATATAGAAACTGTCGCTGCCTGAACGGGCGTTTCCTTGCTGCGTGCCCAAGCGCGCAGGAGCCCAAGAACAATGAAACGCATGC
>JAEUOH010000186.1 GCA_016790845.1 Dechloromonas sp. | reverse complement strand
AGTGCGGCGAACCACTGGCGCGCGGCCTCGCTGTTGTCGCCCAGGTAGCGGGCGATCAGCAGGCCGGGTGGGGTGGTGATGCCGTGCAGCGCGCCATCGGCCGGGGGCACGGCGCGCAGCGCTTCCAGTAGCACGGTAGCTTGCTGCGGCAGTTCTGGGAAGGTGCAGAGCAAGGTACCGCACACGGTATGCCCGGCCCAGCCCGCCGGGCTGGCCAGCATCGGGTCATTGCCGGCAAACTGGCCGCGCTCCAGCCAAAGGGGGCGATTGTCGCGGTCGACCGTTAAAAACAGGCCAAAATGGCCTTGCTCGAAATGTTCACCCGCGGCGGCGCGGCCCAGGCACAGGATGTCCCAGCCGATGAAGCGGCTGTTGGCGGCGAGTTTCACCCGCGTTTCCATGCGCGCCAAGGCACCGTCGAAAACGATGCTCTCCTGCGGCAGCCACTCCAGCGTCGCCCCTTCGCCCACCGTGAAGTCGATGCGTTGCGACGCATTGGCGCCTGCACTGCGATACCACTTGCCGGCGCCGGGCGTGGTCAATTGCGCGTGCGCATCGCGGCCGACATCCACGGCAATCTCCAGCGCATCTCCGCCGGCGATCCCCGATGGCGGATGTAGCACGATGGCCTGACAGACGGCATCGCCTTCCGGGTAAAGCGCCTTCTGCACCCTGAGCGGCCCGCAATGCCGGTTTTCGCACAGCACGGTGCGCTCGCCGACGCGGGCAAACCCCAGGTTCAAAGTTGCGTGCCAGGCGGCCGACGACAGCGGAAGACGCGAATTCATACGGCGATTATGGAGACGAGCGGCGGCATTGGGAATACGCAAGACTGCGAATGCTGCGAATGCGCGCCTTTCGGCGAGTGAACCGCGACGCATGTATCTGCCGGCAGCCAATCGGCACTTCAACGGCGAAATGTTTGTATGTCATACTCCGCACGCATTGCATTGCCAACGCGTCAGTATCCCGGCGACGACCTTGTCGGGGCCAACAACAACGATCACTGAGGAAAAATTGATGAATGTAAAGACTTTGCTGGGCGCGGCGCTGATCGCGTCCGTGTCGTTTGCCGGCTCGGCAGCGGCTGAATCGACGCTGGACCAGATCAAGAGCAGCAAGACGATAAAGCTCGGCTACCGCGAACTGTCGATTCCCTTCTCGTTCGTTGACGATTCCAAACAACCGCGCGGCTACAGCATCGACCTGTGCAAGATTGTCGCCGACGACGTCGCGAAGGAACTGAAGCTCGACAAGCTCGATGTGCAGTGGGTGCCGGTCACGGCCCAGAGCCGTTTCGAGGCGCTGAAGAGCGGCAAGATCGATCTCGAATGCGGCAACTCCACGCAAACCCTGTCGCGTCGCGCCGACTTCGATTTCAGCGTGATGACCTTCGTCGATGGCGCCGGCCTGCTGTTCCGCAAGGGCGAAATTCCCGCCAGTTCGGATCATCTTACCGGCCAGCGTATCGTCGTCGTCGCCGGCACCACTACCGAAAAGGCGCTGGAGAATCTGGGCGCTTCGGCCAAGCTGGGCGCCAGCCTGATTCGCGTGCCCGATCACGCCGCCGCCTTGAAGGCGCTCGCCGGCAAGCAGGCGACTGCCTATGCCGCCGATCGCACCATCCTGATCACGACTGCGCTGGCCAGCGGTCACGCCAATCTGTTCGAGCTTTCCAACGCGCAATTCACCTACGAACCCTATGGCCTGATGATGCGGCGCGATACCGATTTCCGGCTGGTGGTCGACCGCTCGCTGGCGCGCCTTTACCGCACCGGAGAAATCGCACCGGTCTTCCAGCGCTGGTTCCAGCCGCTCGGCAATCCGGGCGAGCTGATCAAGGTCATGTTCCTGCTCAACGGACTGCCGGAATAAGTGTTTCCCCGCCTGTCCTGCCGGGCAGGCAAGAAAAAGCAAAAGCCACCGGATTTCGGTGGCTTTTTGTTGTCGACCGCAAGCAGGCTGCGGAGGGGTAGCGGGACATCAGTCCGGGCGGTTTTCCCAGTCGGCGAACCAATCCGTCAGCGGGCGGCTGGCGCCGAGGCTGGTGAGTTGCCGGTCGATGGCGTCGTGGTTGCCCCAAACCACATCGGCCAGAGCGCCAGCGGCAACGCGGGATTCGATGTCGTGGCAATAGAGCCCGAGGTCGCGTTGCGCATAGAAGCCGTAAGTACGGCAGGCGACGGGGCGTTGTGCATAGACCGGGCAGGCGCCGCTGCTTTCGTCCAGCAGGGGGCAGACCACCGGGCGTGATGACTGCCTGCCGAGGGCCGCCATTCTTCGGCTGATTTCGCGCAAATGATCCGCTGCCAGACTGGAGAGACCTTCCTTGAGTAAAGCCCATTCGGCCACCGTCAGTTGCGGGATCTCGGCCAGACGTCGGCAACAGTGATCGCAGCCTTTTCCGCATAGCCAGTCCGGGCGATTCTCCCGGATACTGGCGACACGGGCGTCGATCTCGCGGTGCAGTCGGGTCAGCGGGGCGTCGTGCATTACTGGCGGACTTCGCGGAAATTGTCCGGCGCCGCGAATTCGCCGCTGCTGCGGAAGGGATTGATGTCCAGCCCGCCGCGCCGGGTGTAGCGGGCGTAGACGGCCAGCGCTTCCGGCGCGCAGCGGCGCAGGATGTCGCAGTAAATGCGCTCTACGCACTGTTCGTGGAATTCGTTGTGATTGCGGAAGGAAACGATGTAGCGCAGCAGCCCGGCGCGGTCGATCGGCCGGCCGCGATAGCGGATGACGACCATCGCCCAGTCCGGCTGGCCGGTGACCAGGCAGTTGGATTTGAGCAGGTGTGAGACCAGCGTTTCTTCCACTTTTTCGACGTCGACCGCAACCAGCAGTTCCGGCGCCGGCAGGTAGGCACCGCAGGCGATGTCGAGGTCGTCGAGCAGGATGCCTTCTGGGTAGCCGAGCGTCGGTTGCAGTCGACCGCTCAAAACCTCGATTTTTGCGCGGACCGATGCGCCGGCGGCCGCCGAGAGGTCGCGCGTCAATGTGGCCTCGACGGCGCTGGCATCGGCAAAGGCCGTCTGGTTGAAGGAATTCAGATAGAGCTTGAACGACTTCGACTCGACCAGATTTGGGCTGTCCGCCGGGACGCGAAACGTTCCCAGCGCAACGACCGGCTTGCCCTTGGGGTTGAGCCAGGAAAGCTCGTAGGCATTCCATAGATCCTCGCCGACGAAGGGCAGCGCGTCGCCACGAATACCAAGTTCGTCGCGCTTGAACTGGCGCGGGATCGGGTAGAGCAGCTCGGGCGCGTAATCGGCGCGGTACTCGGTCGGCTTGCCGAGCGGGGAGAGGATGCCGGGGTCGGTGGGCGAGGTCATGGCTTGCGATTTTACCGGAAGCGCTTTTCCTTTCAGCTGCGGCGCTGAGCTTCGTCAACCGCCAGCAAGCCGGATCGGGCACAATGAAAG
>JAEUOH010000153.1 GCA_016790845.1 Dechloromonas sp. | reverse complement strand
GCCTGGTGGCCGCATGTCGAGGCGGGTGTCGAGGCCATCGTCGTCACCGCTTCCGGCTGCGGCGTGCAGGTCCGGGATTACGGGCATGCGCTGGCGTCGGATGCGGTCTACGCCGGAAAAGCGGCCAAAATCAGCGCCCTGTGCCGCGATCCGTCGGAGATTCTGGCTTCCGAGGGAGAGCGCTTGCAGGCGCTGCTCGCGGCGCAACCGGTGGCACGCGGCAAGCTTGCCTTTCATTCACCCTGTACGCTCCAGCATGGATTGAAGATTCGCGGCGTGATCGAGGAATTGCTGGCCGCCGCCGGGTATTCGCTGGTGCCGGTAGCCGACGGACATCTGTGTTGCGGTTCTGCGGGTACCTATTCGCTGCTTCAGCCCGAATTGTCGTTGCAGTTGCGCGACAACAAGTTGACGGCATTGACGGCGGGTTCGCCACAGGCCATCGCCACCGCCAATATCGGCTGCCTGACGCACCTGCAGGCCGGCAGCGCGTTGCCGGTGCGTCATTGGGTGGAACTCCTCGACGAGGCGCTGGGCTGATTTCTCAGCGCTGCAGGGCCAGTGGCAAGATGTCGCAGGTGCTGTGGGGTCTATTCCTTTCGTGCTAATCTTGCGCCCGACAAGGAGAACCAATGCCCATAACAGTCGATGCGTGCGCCGCACAGCACCAGGGGGATCGCAAGGAACAGCAGGATCGCGTCGCCATCCTGGCACATGGGCGGCAACGTGGCGTCGCGCTGGCGGTCGTTGCCGATGGCATGGGCGGCCACGCCGGAGGCGCGCTGGCCGCCGAACAGGTGGTCCATACGGCGAGAAACTCGCTGGAACACTTTTCGTCAGCGACCGAGTCGCCGCGCGAGATGCTCGAGAACAGCATGCTTGAAGCGCATACCATGATCAAGGCATCGCGCTTCATCAACGAAAAGGACCCGCACAGCACTGTGGTCATGCTGCTGCTGCAACCGGGCAAGGTGAGTTGGGCGCATTGCGGGGACAGCCGCCTGTACCGCTTCCGCGGCACCGACACCCTGTTCCGCAGTGTCGATCATTCCTACGTCGAGCACCTGGTTTCCATCGGCCGCATCACGCCGGAAGAGGCGCTGGTGCACCCGAACCGCAACGTCCTGATCACCTCGCTGGGCGGCAAGGATGCTCCGAAATTCAGCTTTGGCGAGGCCGACGACCTGACCGACGGCGACATTTTCATGCTGTGTTCCGACGGTTTGTGGCCTTATTTCGAGGAGCCAGAGATGGCGCGCATCATGGCCGACAACTCGGCCCGCGCGGCCTCCGAAATCCTGATCGACCTGGCCCGCACTCGTGCAGCCGGATCGGGCGACAACGTCTCCGTGGTCATCATCAAGTTCAAGGACGCCAGGCCGGCGTCAACCGCAGTTCCGCCCCGGTAGTTCTAGCGCTTGCCGAGGCCGCCGAGCAGCGCCGCGACGACGCGTTTCGGCTTGTGCGGGTCGGCCTTGGCGGGTGCCTGCGGTGAATCCGGCACGTCGCCGCGCGGCGTGGTTTCCTCGTAGGGCTTGCTGAAATCGAAGCCGTCGGCGGCAATCATCGGGTTGCGCCGCGGCGTGCGGCGTTCGGAACGTTCGCCGCGCTCCGGGCGTTCGCTACGTTCCGGCCGCTGGGCGACAGGTGCCTTGATAGCGTTCGGCGCACCGCGTTTTTTCTTGTTTCCCGGCGGGTATTCGTATTCCGGCTCCGGCTCGAAACCGGCGACGGCGACCTGTTCGATCGGTCGCTTGATCAGCTTCTCGATATCGACCAGGTAGCCGACTTCGTGCGCGCTGACCAGCGAAATGGCGTTGCCCATCTTGCCGGCGCGGCCGGTGCGGCCGATGCGGTGTACGTAGTCCTCCGGCGTGTGCGGCAACTCGTAGTTGATGACGTAAGGCAGATCGTCGACATCGAGGCCGCGCGCGGCGACGTCGGTGGCGATCAACGCATGGGTTTCGCCGGCCTTGAATGCTTCCAGTGCCTTGATGCGGTCGAGCTGGCTCTTGTCGCCGTGAATGGCATCGGCGTGGATGCCGGCGCGCTGCAGTTCGCGGGTCAGGCGCGAGCAGCCCTGCTTGGTGCGCATGAAGACGATGCACTGGCGGATTTCGCCGGACTTCAGCAGCTTGGTTAGCAGGCCGCGCTTGCCCCATTCGGAAACCGGGTGGACGCGGTGGGTGATGGTCTCGGAGACCTGATTGCGACGGGCGACTTCGACGAGCACCGGCTGCTTGAGCATGGTGTCGGCCAGTTTCTTGATTTCTTCCGAGAAGGTGGCGGAGAACAGCAGGCTCTGGCGTTGCTGCGGCAGCATGTTGAGGATGCGAGTGACGTCGGGAATGAAGCCCATGTCGAGCATGCGGTCGGCTTCGTCGAGGACCAGTGCCTGCACCGAGTTGAAGCTGACGCTCTTCGATTCGACATGGTCGAGCAGGCGGCCAGGCGTGGCGACGAGGATTTCGACGCCTTTTTTCAGTTCGGCGATCTGCGGTTTGATGTCGACGCCGCCAAAGGCGCACATGGCGCGGATCGGCGTGTGCTTGCTGTAGGACTTGACCGATTCGAATACCTGCATCGCCAGTTCGCGGGTCGGTGCGAGGATAAGCGCGCGTACCGGGTGCTTGGCCGGCGAAGGGCTGGAGGAGGCGAAGGGCAGGATGCGCTGCAGGATCGGCAAGGTGAATGCGGCTGTCTTGCCGGTGCCGGTCTGGGCACCGCCCATGATGTCCTTGCCGCTGATGACCAGCGGGATGGCCTGAGCCTGGATCGGCGTCGGCTTGGTGTAACCTTCGTCGGTAACGGCGCGCAACAATTCCGGCGCGAGACCCAGATCGGCGAATGTTATTTCGGGGGCCGCATCGGCGGCCGGTGCGCTGGCAGCGTCGCCAGCTAACATATTGATTTCAGACATGGGGCAGCATTATACGCTACCGTGATCCGATCGCTTGAATATGACCGCCGAAAGCCTGACTCGCGAGCGGTGTGGGGTGACGGCTCGGTAAACAATCCCTGCCCCCGTGCTTGCTTCACCGTCATGAAGCGGAGAGTATAATTTCCCACCTTTTTACGTCTTCCGGGAGTATTCATGTCGCATTCTCTTCGTCCACTGGCGATTGCTATTGGTCTTACCCTGGCTGTTCCAGCCCTCGCGGCCAAACCGGTCAAGCCGACGCCTGCCCAGGAGGCGGCGCCAGCTTCGGCCACGGCCGCTTCCGCCGACTTCGAGTTGGCGCACAATCTGAGCCCGGAAGGCGAAAAGGCGCTGCAGGCCATCGTTGATCGCTTCAACAAGGAAAATAACGGCAACCTGAAGGTTTCGCGTCTGGAAAAAGGCGAAAAGCCTGCCGGCCTCAATCTCGTGCGCCGCTACGACATGAGCGAAGTGTTGAGTCAGGCGAAAAATTTCATCCCGCTACACGAGATGATGGCCAAGTCCGGCGTCAAGCTGGATGCGGACGGGCTGTCCAGCGACCTCAAGGCCAACGTCGTCGATGGCAAGGGCCGTCTGGTCGCCCTGCCGGTTCTCTATTCAACGCCGGTTCTGTTCTACAACAAGAATGCCTTCCGCAAGGCCAAACTGGATCCGGATCAGCCGCCGAAAACCTGGTTCGAGATGCAGGGCATGCTCGACAAACTGCAGGAAGCCGGCTACGCCTGCCCCTACACGACGGCCTGGCCGGTGTGGGTGCATGTCGATAACGTCAGCACCATTTCCGGCCTGCCGGCGACGACGGACAAGGGGCAACTGGTGTTCAACGGCCTCCCGCAGGTCAAGCACGTGGCGATGATGGCCACCTGGACCAAGGCCAATTATTTCAAACTGTTCGGCCGCGGTGACGAAGCCAGCAAGAAATTCCATGCCGGCGAATGCGCCATGATCACCGCCGATTCACGTGAACACATCGATTTCCGTGATGCCAGGGGTGTCGAGCTGGGTGTCGCGCCGATGCCTTTCCATGACGACGTGTACGGTGGCCGCCGGCCATCGCTGGCTGACGGCGCGTCGCTGTGGGTCGGTGCCGGCCGTTCACAAGCCGAATACAAGCAGGCGGCCAAGTTCGTTTCCTTCCTGATGTCGCCTGATATCCAAATCGAACTGGTACGCGCCTACGGCGGCCTGCCGCTTACTGCGGCTGCCAGGTCGGCGGCGCGTAGCAAGCTTTTGCAGGATGGCGACCAAGCTCTGCAGGCTGCCTATGTCTCGTTGAAGGGTACCAGTGACAAGCCGGTGGTCCACGTTTCCGATATCGATGCCGTGCGCATCATCGCCAACGAGGAACTGGAGCTTGCCTGGTCCGACAAGGAACCGTCGAAGGCAGCGCTGGACAAGGCCGTCACCCGCGGCAATGCGGTGCTCAACGCCAAGCCGGCGTTGAAAAAGGCGCAGCCGTTCTGATGCTGTTCCCGCTGCCGCGTTGGTTTGCCCATCGCGGTGGCGGCAGCCTCGCCCCGGAAAACACCCTGGCCGGCATTCGCCTGGCGGCCAGGCTCGGTTACCGGGCAGTTGAATTCGACGTGATGCTCTCGGCGGATGGGACGCCGGTGCTGATACACGACGAAACGCTGGAACGTACGACTAGTGGCGTCGGCAAGGTTTGCGATACTCCTGACGCCATTCTCTTCGCGCTCGATGCCGGTGACGGCGAGCGTATTCCTCGCTTTGCCGAGGCCGCCACGCTGTGCCGCGAACTCGGTCTGTTGGCCAATGTCGAGATCAAGCCGGCGACCGGTCATGAAGTTTTGACGGCCGAGGTCGTCGCGCGCCTGACTGCCGACCTATGGCGTGGGGCCGAAGTTCAGCCGCTGATTTCCTCCTTCTCTCTGGCCGCGCTCGAAGTCGCCCGCGATCTGGCGCCGGAAGTGCGCCGCGGGGTGCTGTTCGAGGTGCCGCCGGCTGACTGGCTCGCAGAGTTGCGGCGCTTGCAGGCAGTCTCGCTGCATTGCGACGCCGATCTGCTCGACGACGAGGTGTTGGCCACAGCGCGGGCGCATGACATTCCCGTGCTGTGCTACACGGTCAACACCGATAAACAGGCAAAAATGCTTTTTGCGCGCGGCGTCAGCGCGCTGTTTACCGATCGTCTCGATCTATTCGGCGGCGAAACAAATCCTTACGATTGCTTGCATCTGGTCGGCTGATTTTCGTCCGGCTTTGTCTTCTAATTCGTTCCGGGGATTTCACCCGGCGAACAGGAGATAAATATGAAAAGCATCAGGGTCGTTGCTGTTCTTGGCTTGTGTCTGCCCGTGTTGGCCATGGCGCAGGCCAACACACCGCGCGTCGATCAGCGGCAGGTCAATCAGGAGGCACGCATCCAGCAGGGTGTCGCATCGGGCAGTCTGACTCCGAATGAAACGATGCGCCTCGAAAATGGCCAGACGCACATCCAGAATCTGGAGACGAAGGCCAAGTCGGATGGCGTCGTCACCCAGCAGGAGCGCCACCGGTTACACCATGCCCAGGAAGCACAGAGTGACCGCATTTACCGCCAGAAGCACGATCTCCAGCACGACTACAACCACAATGGCCGTAACGATCATCGCCCGCGCCGGGGCTGACGGTCGCGTTGCCTGACGAAACCCGCCCTCTGGCGGGTTTTTCTTTTAAAATCGGTGGTTTCGAATTCATTGCCGCAAGGGCCGCCAGCTTATGAAAAGCGCCGAAATCCGCCAGCAGTTCCTCGACTTCTTCGCCTCCAAGGGGCACCAGATCGTCTCGTCCAGTTCGCTGGTGCCGCATGAGGACCCGACCCTGTTGTTCACCAACGCCGGGATGAACCAGTTCAAGGACGTTTTCCTCGGTTTCGACAAGCGCCCTTACAGCCGCGCCACCACCTCGCAGAAATGCGTGCGCGCCGGCGGCAAGCACAACGACCTCGAAAATGTCGGTTACACCGCGCGCCATCACACCTTCTTCGAGATGCTCGGCAATTTCAGCTTCGGCGACTATTTCAAACGCGATGCGATCAAGTACGCCTGGGAACTGTTGACCGAGGTCTACAAGCTGCCCAAGGACAAGCTGACGGTCACCGTCTACGCTGAGGACGACGAGGCTTACGACATCTGGACCAAGGAAATTGGCGTGCCGGTCGAGCGCGTGATCCGCATCGGTGACAACAAGGGCAGCCGTTACGCTTCCGACAATTTCTGGATGATGGGCGACACCGGCCCCTGCGGCCCGTGCACCGAAATTTTTTACGACCACGGCGAGCAGCACTGGGGCGGGCCCCCTGGGTCGCCGGAAGAAGACGGCGACCGTTTCATCGAAATCTGGAACAACGTCTTCATGCAGTTCAACCGCGATGAAGCCGGCGTCATGCACCCGTTGCCCAAGCCGTCGGTCGACACCGGCATGGGGCTGGAACGCATTTCGGCCGTGCTGCAGGGCGTCCATGCCAACTACGAGATCGACCTGTTCCAGGCGCTGCTCAAGGCTGCTGCCCGTGAAACCAGCGACGCCGACATGAACAGCCCGTCGCTCAAGGTGCTGGCCGATCACATCCGCGCCTGTTCCTTCCTGATCGCCGATGGCGTCATTCCAGGCAACGAAGGCCGGGGCTACGTCCTGCGCCGCATCATCCGCCGCGCCATCCGCCACGGTTACAAGCTCGGTGCCCGCGCGGCCTTCTTCCACAAGATGGTGCCGGATCTCGTCGTCGAGATGGGCATGGCTTACCCGGAACTGGCGCAGAACCAGCACAAGATCGTCGCCACCTTGAAGCAGGAAGAAGACCGCTTCTTCGAGACCATCGAACACGGCATGGCCATCCTGGAGGGCGAGTTGAAAGGATTGGTCGAGGGCGGTGTCTTCAATGGCGAAACCGCCTTCAAGCTGCACGACACCTATGGCTTCCCGCTTGACCTGACGCAGGACATCTGCCGCGAACACAAGATCTCCGTGGACGCCGCTGCTTTCGACGCGGCGATGGCGCGCCAGAAAGAACAGGCACGCGCCGCCGGCAAGTTCAAGATGGCGACCAATCTTGAATACGGCGGCCCGGCGACGGTTTTCCACGGCTACGATTCGCTGGAAACCAAGGCCAACGTGCTGGCTCTGTACAAGGACGGTGTTGCGGTCAACCAGCTGAATGAGGGCGAAATGGGCGTCGTTGTCCTAGACGACACCCCGTTCTACGCCGAATCCGGCGGCCAGGTCGGCGACCGTGGCGCCTTGCAGTCGGTGCATGGCATCTTCGCTGTCGAGGATACGCAAAAGATTCAGGCCACCGTCTTCGGCCACCACGGCGTGGTCAAGACCGGCACCATTTCAGTCGGCAACGGCGTCACCGCCAAGGTCGATGTGCTGGCCCGTCAGCGCACGGCACGAAATCACTCGGCCACCCACCTGCTGCACAAGGCGCTGCGCGAAGTGCTCGGCGAGCACGTCCAGCAGAAGGGCTCGCAGGTCGATCCGGACAAGACGCGCTTCGACTTCGTGCACAACCAGCCGATGAGCAATGAGGAAATCCGCCGCGTCGAAAATATCGTCAATGCCGAAATCCTGGCCAATACCGCCAACGAAACCCGCGTGCTGCCCATTGCCGAGGCGCAGAAACTGGGCGCCATGATGCTGTTCGGCGAAAAATACGGGGACAGTGTGCGCGTGCTCGACATCGGCAGCTCGCGCGAACTGTGCGGCGGCACCCACGTCGCGCGCACTGGTGACATCGGCCTCTTCAGCATCACTGCCGAAGGCGGTGTCGCGGCGGGCGTTCGGCGCGTCGAGGCGGTGACCGGCGACAACGCATTGACCTACATGCAAGGCATGGAATCGGCGCTGGGTGGCGTCGCCGGCACACTCAAAGTGTTGCCGAAAGACGTGCCGGCCCGCGTCAATGCCGTGCTCGAACAGGTAAAGAAACTGGAACGCGAACTGGCCGCGCTCAAGGGCAAGCTGGCTTCGGCGCAGGGCGACGACATGCTCGCCCAGGCGCTCGACATCAAGGGCGCCAAGGTGCTGGCGGCCAAGCTCGAAGGCGCCGACATCAATACGCTGCGCGAAACCATGGACAAGTTGAAGGACAAGCTGAAGTCCGCTGCCGTCGTGCTGGCGTCGGTGGCCGATGGCAAGGTGACACTGATCGCTGGCGTTACCGCCGACCTGACCGCCAAGGTCAAGGCCGGCGAACTGGTCAATATGGTCGCCCAGCAGGTCGGCGGCAAGGGCGGTGGCCGTCCCGACATGGCGCAGGCGGGCGGCACGCAGCCGGAAAACCTGGCGGCGGCCCTGGCTTCGGTGCCGGCCTGGGTCGAGGGCAAGCTGTGAGAACCGCTGTCGGTGTGTTGATGCTCGGTTTGCTGGCAGGCAATGCGTTCGCCGCCGATCTGGACCGTACGCCGGTCGAGGCGGTTACGGTCAACGGCGAAAAAGTGCGACTTTTCCCCAATGGCCGCTGGGAGTACGTGGATGCCGCCAAGGCGCTCGCCGCAGCGCAGAAGGCAGCGGCTTACCCGGAAAACCAGACGCGCCCGGAAGGTGCTCAGGGTGGCCTTTTCGGCATCGGCCGCACGGTGATGCCGGGCGACAAGGATTACAACCGGGGTTCGCTGAACCCCAAGATGCGCTAAGGCGCGGTGAGCGACGGCTGGCGCTTCTGCCCGCAATGCGGGGGCGAACTGGTCGCCCGCGAGGCGGGGGGGCTGGCGCGCCCGACCTGTCCGGACGAAGCTTGCGGCTTCGTGCTGTGGGACAACCCGGTGCCGGTGGTTGCGGCGCTGGTCGAGTACGAAGGACGCATCGTCCTGGCGCGCAATGTGGCCTGGCCGGAGAATGCCTTCGGGCTGGTGACCGGCTTTCTGGAGCGCGACGAAGCGCCGGAGGCTGCGGTGGCGCGTGAAGTGACCGAGGAACTCGGGCTTGCCGCGACGGCCGTCAGCCTGATCGGCCTTTATCCGTTCACGCAGAAAAATCAGCTATTGATCGCCTTCCACGTGGTGGCAGAAGGGCGAATCGTCCTCAACGAAGAGTTGGCCGAGGTGCGGCTGATCGAGCCGGGACGCCTCAAGGCGTGGGATTTCGGTACCGGTCTTGCCGTGGCGGACTGGCTGCTCGCCCGCGTCGCTGCTTAAAGGAAGGTCAGTTCAGCAGGCGGCCGCCCGGGGCGCCTTGTTCTGGTTCGCGAACTGCCTCGCCTTCGATGATGCGTCCGTCGAACGCAGGCGCGTCCGGCTGAAACGCTTGTTGTTGAGCCAATTGTTCCTCGATCTGGCGGCGGACGGCGCGCGTCTTCCACCATAGCCAGGCACCGACGACGACCACAGCGACCGCGACGACGGCAAGGGCGGCCAGCGAGAACATGAAACCGACGACCATCAGGATCATGCCGACCACGAAGGTCGCAATCTTGGCGAGCGGGCCTTGCGGCTGGCGGCCAAAACTGGCGTGAAACTGCTGGAATTTCAATTGCTCTTCGGTCGTGCTCATCATCTTTCCTGTACGGCGTGCGAATTCACGCCCATCCATTCTAACGACCGTCGCGCCCCGGGTTTGTAGCGCGACTGTCGTGTTTTTGTAACGCGGCCGGCGTCAGAACGGCAACTGGATGCCTGGCCAGACCGCCGTCAGCGCCGTCCGGAAACCAGCCTGAATGCGTTCCAGCGCGGTGGCGTTGTCGGCCTCGAAACGCAATACAACGACCGGCGTCGTGTTCGACGGGCGGGCGAGACCGAAACCGTCGGCGAACTCGACGCGGACGCCGTCGATGGTGATGATTTCGGTGGCACCCTCGAACTTGCCGGCGGCCTTGAGCTTGTCGATCAGCGTGAACGGCTCGCCCTCGGCCATCTTGATGTTGAGTTCCGGGGTCGACGGCGAATTGGGCAGGGCTTTCAGCGGGGCATTGACATCGGCCGAACGCGCCAGGATTTCCAGCAGGCGGGCGCCGGTGTACAGGCCGTCGTCGAAGCCGTACCAGCGCTCCTTGAAGAAGGTGTGGCCGGACATCTCGCCGGCCAGTGGGGCACCGGTTTCCTTGAGCTTGGCCTTGACCAGCGCATGGCCGGTGTTCCACATCAGCGGCACGCCGCCGTGCTGCTTGATCCACGGCGC
>JAEUOH010000144.1 GCA_016790845.1 Dechloromonas sp. | reverse complement strand
AAGCCTGGGGCGACAAGAAAGGGCTGAACCGCTACGGCCACAGCTACGTGCCGCTGGACGAAGCCTTGTCGCGGGTCGTCATCGACCTCTCCGGTCGGCCGGGGCTGGAATTCAACGTGCCGTTCACGCGGGCGATGATCGGCCAGTTCGACGTCGACCTGATCCACGAGTTCTTCCAGGGCCTGAGCAACCATGCCGGGATGACCCTGCATATCGACAACCTGCGCGGCGTCAATGCCCACCATCAGGCGGAAACCGTCTTCAAGGCCTTCGGCCGCGCCCTGCGTATGGCGGCAACGCCCGATCCGCGCATGGCCGGCGCCATGCCGTCGACCAAGGGTTCGCTGTGAGTGCTGGCAAAACCATTGCCGTCATCGACTACGGCATGGGCAACCTGCGCTCGGTGTCGAAGGCGCTGGAGCACGTTGCCGGTGGCAAGGAAGTCATCGTCACCGCCGACCCAGCCGTCGTGGCTGCCGCCGAGCGCGTCGTCTTCCCTGGCCAGGGCGCGATGCCGGACTGCATGCGCGAACTCGACATGCGCGGCTTGCGCGCGGCCGTGCTGCAAGCGGCACAGGACAAGCCCTTTCTCGGCATCTGCGTCGGCGAGCAGATGTTGTTCGCGCACTCCGACGAAGGCGATGTGCCGGCGCTCGGCATCTTCCCGGGCAATGTCGTGCGCTTCCCGGATGAAAAGATGGTGCTGCCCAACGGCGAGCGCCTCAAGGTGCCGCACATGGGCTGGAACGAAGTGCGCCAGACGCCGCACGCCTTGTGGAACGGCATCGCCGACGGCGCCCGCTTCTACTTCGTGCACAGCTATTTCGTACAGCCGGCCGATCCGGCGTTGGCGAAGGGTACCTGCGAGTATGGCGTCCCCTTTACCTGCGCGGTGGGGCGGGATAATATCTTTGCGGTTCAATTCCACCCCGAGAAAAGCGCTCGCGACGGCCTGCAATTCCTGCAAAACTTTGTCGAGTGGCGTCCCTGAGGCGCTGCTGCCGAGACCTCCCTCATCTGAAACTCCATGCTGATAATTCCCGCCATCGATCTCAAGGACGGCCAGTGCGTCCGTCTTAAGCAAGGCCTGATGGAACAGGCCACCGTCTTTTCGGAAAGTCCGGCTGAACAGGCACGCCACTGGGTCGAACAGGGCGCCCGTCGCCTGCATCTGGTCGACCTCAACGGCGCCTTTGCCGGCAAACCGAAGAACGAATCGGCGATCAAGGCCATTCTCCGTGAAGTCGGCGACGACATCCCGGTGCAGCTGGGCGGCGGCATCCGTGATCTCGACACCATCGAACGCTGCCTCGACGACGGCCTGACCTACGTCATCATCGGCACCGCTGCCGTCAAGAACCCCGGCTTCCTGCACGATGCCTGCACGGCTTTCCCCGGCCACATCATCGTCGGGCTCGACGCCAAGGACGGCAAGGTGGCGACCGACGGATGGTCCAAGCTTACCGGTCACGATGTCGTCGACCTCGGCAAGAAATACGAGGATTACGGCGTCGAAGCCATCATCTATACCGACATCGGCCGCGACGGTATGCTGTCCGGCATCAATATCGACGCCACGGTGCGTCTGGCGCAGGCGCTGACCATTCCGGTGATTGCCTCGGGTGGCCTGTCCAACCTCGATGACATCAAGGCGCTGTGCGCCGTCGAACACGAGGGTGTCGTCGGTACCATCGCCGGCCGGGCCGTCTACGATGGTTCGCTCGACTTCGCCGCGGCCCAGAGGCTTGCCGACGAGTTGGGCGCCTGATGCTCGCCAAGCGCATCATTCCCTGTCTTGATGTCACGGCCGGCCGCGTCGTCAAAGGCACCAATTTCGTCGACTTGCGCGATGCCGGCGACCCGATCGAGATCGCCCGCCGCTATGATGAGCAGGGCGCCGATGAGGTCACCTTCCTTGACATCACGGCCTCCAGCGACCAGCGCGATATCATCCTGCATATCGTCGAAGCCTGCGCCGAGCAGGTATTTATTCCGCTGACCGTCGGTGGTGGCGTGCGCAAGGTTGAGGATGTCCGGCGCCTGCTCAATGCCGGGGCCGACAAGGTGTCGATGAACACGGCGGCGGTCAATGACCCCGAACTGGTGTTCAACGCCTCAAGCAAGGTTGGCTCGCAGTGCATCGTCGTCGCCATCGACGCCAAGCAGGTCGCACCGGGCCAGTGGCATGTCTTCACTCATGGCGGGCGCAACGACACCGGGCTGGATGCGGTCGACTGGGCAAAACGGGTCGAAATGCTGGGCGCCGGGGAAATCCTGCTGACCAGCATGGATCGCGACGGTACCAAGAACGGTTTCGACCTGGCGCTGACGCGCGCCGTGTCCGATGCGGTCAGAATCCCCGTGATCGCTTCCGGCGGTGTCGGCAACCTGCAGCATCTGGCCGATGGCGTCACCGATGGGCGTGCCGATGCGGTACTCGCCGCCTCGATCTTCCATTTTGGCGAATACACCGTGCGCCAGGCCAAGGAATACATGGCAGCGCGCGGCATCGAGGTTCGCCTGTGAGCGACCTGGACAACGCATTACCCTGGCTGGAGGCACTGAAGTGGGACGCCGACGGCATGATTCCGGCCATTGCCCAGGACGAAAACCGTCGCGTCGTGATGTTCGCTTACATGAACCGTGAGTCGCTACAGGAAACGGTTCGTTGCGGCAACGCGGTATACTGGTCGCGTTCACGCCAGCGACTGTGGCGCAAGGGCGAGGAATCCGGGCATTTCCAGAAAATCCGCTCGATTCGCACCGATTGCGATGGCGACGTACTG
>JAEUOH010000124.1 GCA_016790845.1 Dechloromonas sp. | reverse complement strand
TAGACCGGCACGCCGGCCTTGATCAGGTCGCGGGCGATGTCGGCCTGGAGGTCGGAGAAGGTCAGCACCAGATCGGGCTGCACGGAAAGAATCTTGTCGATGTCGCCGCTGGTGAAGGCGTAAACCTTGGGCTTTTCCTTGCGCGCCTCGGGCGGGCGCACGGTGTAGCCGGTGATGCCGGCGATGCGGTCCTGCTCGCCGATGGCGTAGAGCACTTCGACGGTTTCGGTGGTCAGGCAGACGATGCGTTGTGGCAGGCGGCTCATGCGTTTCTATTTTGCGGGTCGACGGCTGCGTGCGACATCGAGGTCGGCGCAAAGTTTCTCGGCGCCTTCGAGGATGCGCGGCGTGTGGCGCTGCATGAGGTCCGGGTGGATATGGAACAGGTTGCCGCGTTTGACGGCGGTCATCCGTGGCCATTTGTTCCAGTCGTTCAGCCACTCCGGGCGCGCGTCGCCCATGCCGGTGGCGACGATGGCCTCGGGATCGGCGGCGAGTACCGCCTCGACGCTGACCGTTGGCGCCATCTGCGCCAAATTGCCGAAGACGTTTTCGCCGCCGCATAGCTGAATGGCGCTGGTGATGATCTGCGGGCCGCCGACCGTCATCAGCGGCGTTACCCAAATTTGGTAGAAAACGCGGATTTTCGGTTTGCCGGCATTGCTCCGGCGCAGGGTTTCAAGGCGCTGTCGGAACTGTGCGGCGGCGGCATTGGCGGTTGCTTCAGTGCCGGCCAGCCGGCCGAGTTGTTCGAGCTGGCCGGCGACGTCTTCCATGCGGTTCGGCTGCGTGACGTAAACGGTCAGGCCGAGCGCCTTGAGTTTTTCCACCTGTGCCGCCGGGTTGCCGGTTTCCCAGGCGATGATCAGGTCGGGCTTCAGCGCGCTGATCGCTTCGAGGTCGAAGCGGTCGTAGCTGCCGACACGCGGGATTTTCTTGGCGGCGGGCGGAAAGTCGCTGTAGTCGACAGTGCCGATCAGCCGGTCGCCGGCCCCGGCGGCGTAGAGCAGTTCGGTGGCGTGCGGGGCGAGGGTGATGATGCGTTTCGCCGGCGCCTTGAGACGAATTTCGCGGCCGGTGTCGTCCTTGAAGACGAGCTCTGCGTGCGCTGCGGGGAGCAGGACGACGGTTGCGGTCAACGCCAAAAAACGGGCAAATTTCATGCGGGCTTCCATGCTTCAAGGGCGGCGGCCAGGCGCTGCCAGCCAGCTTCGTCACCCGGCAGGCCGCAGCGAAGCAGCGAGCCCGGCTCGAAATGGTGGACGAGAATGTCGTGGCGGGCGAGATGGTCGCGCAGTTCTGACGCCTGCGGTGTCGTCAATGAGGCGAACAGCGCCGTCGATCGGACCTCGCCTAACGGCGCCAGCAAATCGTGCAAACGCCGGCCGGCGGCCAGCAGCCGGGCGCGCGTCGCCGCCTGCCAATCGCCGTCGAGCAACGCCAGCCGGGCTGCCGCGCGCGATGGCCCGGCGACCGTCCACGGCCCCATCGCCGCCGCCATCTTGGTCAGCAAGTCAGGTGCGGCGCAAACGAAGCCGACCCGCGCCCCGGCCAGCCCGAAAAAATGGTCGAGCGAGCGCAGCACGATCAGGTTGGGCGCCGCGTCCGTGCCGGCCAGTGGCGTCAGGCTCTCTTCCGGCGTCGGGTCGATCAGGCTTTCATCGACGATCAGCCAGCCGCCGCGCTTTTTCAGCTGTTTTGCGGCGTCGACCGCAGCAGCGTGCGAATGCTGGCAGGCGCTCAGATCGTTCGGGTTGGCGAGCAAGACGTACGGCGTCGCGGCGGCCAGCGCGCGCGGCAAGGGGGCGTTCTGCAGCAGGCGCGGGCGATGGCCGACCTGCGTCCACGCCTCGACATGCGGGCTGGCGAACGGGCCGATGCAGGCCACGACCGCGCGTGGCAGCTGCGCCGGCAGCAGGCGGATGGCGGCCAGTACCCCGGCCACCGGCAGCAGGTTGGCGTTGCCGTAATAGGCAGCGGCGGCGGCTTCGAGCCCGTCGTCGCCATCCGGCAGGTCGTGCCAGGCGGCGGCCGGCAACGGCGGCACCGGCCAGCCTTCCGGGTTGCCCGTGGCGGACAGGTCGAGTCGGGTAGGGCGCACCGCGAAGCTGGCGTCCGGAGTCATCGTATAAGCGGCTTTACTGTTGAGCGGTGGTTGAAAAGGGCCTGGCAATGGCCGCGTGCGCTGCCTTGGGTGCCAGGCCGGGCGCCGCCGATGCTAAGCGACCCGGCAGGTGGAGGCAAGTGCGGCACTATGAATTCTCTACTAATTTACTTTATATTTAGTAGACATTTGCCCGGCGCCGCCTATACTAATATCTACTAATTATTGGTGATTTTAGTAGACATGCGCCTCCCGGAACCTCCCCCCGAATTTTCCGTTCCCCCCGCCGACGCGGACCCGGTGCGCTTCGCCGCATTGCTCGGCCAGATCGATCCGTTGCCACTCGGGCGTTACCTTCACTGGGACGAGCTGCGTCGCCGGCCGGTACCGGCCGGGCTGTCGCACGAGGACTGGTGGGCAGCGGTGAGTATCGCCCGCCGCCCTCTGCTGCAAACGCTGCCATTACTCGACAAGCTGGGTCGACCGTTCGTTTTCGCAACGCCGGCACCAGTCGCCATCGATCTGCATCACATCGATCGCGATGCCGCCGGGCAGATTCGTTCCTCTGCCGCGGCGCCGCTCAAGGAGGATTCGCAGCGTTACCTGATCGGTTCACTGATCGAGGAGGCCATCACCTCCAGCCAGCTGGAGGGGGCATCGACGACGCGCAAGGTGGCGGCGGCGATGCTGCGCAGCGGGCGCAAGCCGCGCGATCTCAGCGAGCGGATGATTTTCAACAATTACCGGGCAATGGAACATCTCCGTTCGCTGCGCGATGCGCCTCTCACGCCCGCAAGCATCCAGGAACTGCACCGGATGCTGACCGAAGATACGCTGGAAAACCCCGGGGACGCCGGCCGGCTGCGGCAGGACGACGATGTCGTGGTCGTCGATGTCCGCGACAACACGCCCTTGCACCAGCCGCCGGGCTGGATGGAACTGCCGGAGCGGCTGCGCCGCCTGTGCGACTTCGCCAACGCCGACGAGGCATCGCTGCCTTTTGTCCATCCCGTGTTGCGCGCCGTACTGCTCCATTTCATGATCGGCTACGATCACCCCTTCGCCGACGGCAACGGCCGCACGGCACGGGCGCTGTTCTACTGGTCCATGGCGAGGAGCGGCTACTGGCTGATGGAATACACTTCGATCAGCCACATCTTGCGCAAGGCGCCAGCGCAATACATGCGTGCCTACCTGCACACGGAAACGGACAGGAACGACACGACTTACTTCCTGCTCCATCAGTTGCAGACCATTCGCCAGGCCATCGCGGCGCTGCATGACTACGTCGCGCGGAAGTCGCGCGAGCAGAAGGAAACTGAGCGCCTCCTGGCCGCGTCGCCGGCGTTGCGCGGACGTTTCAACCTTCGCCAGGTCGCCTTGCTCAACCACGCCCTGCGCAATACCGGTGAAGCCTATCGCGTTGATGCCCACCAACGCTCCCATGCCGTGGTCTATCAGACCGCGCGGCGGGATTTGCTGGAACTGGAGGGGCTGGGCTTGCTGGAAAAGACCCGGCAGGGCAACGCCTTCCTTTTCTTCGCGCCCCCGGATTTGCGCGAACGCCTTGCACGGCTCGCCGGGCTGCCCGCGTGAGTCGCAAAGATC
>JAEUOH010000065.1 GCA_016790845.1 Dechloromonas sp. | reverse complement strand
GCCAACATCGTCGGCTACCGCGACGCCCACGGCGCCTTCCGCAGCCGCGACGACCTGAAGAAGGTGCCGCGCCTCGGCGACAAGACCTTCGAGCAGGCCGCCGGCTTCCTGCGCGTGCCGAACGGCGACAACCCGCTCGACGCCTCGTCGGTGCACCCGGAAGCCTACCCGGTGGTCGAAAAAATCATCGTCGACCTCAAAAAGCCGATCAAGGAAATCCTCGGTGACAGCCGCGTGCTCAAGGGCCTGAACCCGAGCAAATACACCGACGAGCGCTTCGGCCTGCCGACCGTGCAGGATATTTTCAAGGAACTGGAGAAACCCGGCCGCGACCCGCGCCCCGAGTTCAAGACCGCCACCTTCGCCGATGGCGTCGAGAAAGTCAGCGACCTGCGCCCGGGCATGATCCTCGAAGGCGTCGTTACCAACGTCGCCGCCTTCGGCGCCTTCGTCGACATCGGTGTGCATCAGGATGGTTTGGTGCACGTCTCGGCGCTCTCCAACACCTTCGTCAAAGACCCGCACAGCATCGTCAAGGCCGGCCAGGTGGTGAAAGTAAAAGTGCTGGAAGTCGACCTGCAACGCCAGCGCATCGCGCTGAGCATGCGCATGGGCGACGAACCGAAGAAGCACGACGCCGGCAGCCAGCGCGGCGCCCCGATCTCGCGCCAGCAGGCCCGCCACAATGCGCCGCCCCCCGCCGGCAACGCGATGGCCAGCGCCTTCGCCAAGTTGCGGAAATGATCCGCCATTTCAAATCACTTGCCGGGAACCCACTTGTCCCCGTCGCGCGGTACCTGGGGCTATCGCATCGTGCCAAATGTGTCTGCGGGTACACAGGGCACTTTCGTTCAGCAGTCAGCGATGGTGTTGCCAGTATCAGTTCCACGGACATGCTGCACGACTACGGCGCTCATTTCAGTAACGAGATCGTATCGCCAACGTCGCGCTATCGCCGTACCATTGGTCTAAATGGAGAACCCTCTTGGATGACCTGATCGGTACCGGCCTGTTTTATGACTTCATCGAGATCGGAACCTCGGATTTCGATACGCTGATCCAAAATGCGACTGCAGACACCCTGGGGCTTTCGATAGACCCGGTCGCCCATTATCTGGATCGGCTTCCTTGCCCGAGTGGCTGCAGCAAACTGAACGCCGCCATTTCGGATCGCGAAGGTGAAGTTGCCGTCTATTTCGTCAGACCCGACCTGATTCAGACACTTGGACTTCCAGACTGGCTAAGAGGATGCAATTCGATTGGTAACCCCCATCCGACGGTCGCTTCGCTGATCAAGGAAATGAAGTTGCCCGCGGATATCGTCGTCGAATCCCGAGTTCCCATGTATCGAGTGCAATCGGTTCTCGAGCGCTTCAACATTGATGGCGTGTTTTTTTTGAAGTTGGATACCGAGGGGCACGATGCCACCATTCTGGAGGAATTCTTTGAATCCGCGATGGTCAGGCAATACCCCCACCAGTTACTGTTCGAGTCCAACATCCTTTCGGACAATGATCGTATTCATCGTCTGATAGCCAAACTCCTGTTGAGCGGGTATGACATCGTTCGCGCTGAAACGGGCGGCGGTGCCACCGACACGCTTTTACGACTGAACATTTCCCGGATACCTGACAGAACCCGCTTCATGCCTGGCATCCGCGGCTACTATCTGGCTGGCTACCCAGCCGGATACGATCCCGAGCAGCCCCCCCATGGCAATACGCTTGCGGAGGCCTGTCAATATTGCCTGGCAACCGGGCAAGGAGGCGTAACTTACCAATTCGGACGTTACGAGGTTCGCGAAGGCAAGTTTCTCGGGGAACACAAATCGGAACCTGAGCTTCAATCATGGCTGCTGATGCCTTGATAAATGCCTCTTTAAAGGGTCGGCGCCAGTCTCGAAGGACACGGACGACATCCTGATTTTTGACAATGCACCAGGTACTCATATCGATGATGACAGCCCAGA
>JAEUOH010000169.1 GCA_016790845.1 Dechloromonas sp. | reverse complement strand
ATGCTGCACGGCTGCACGGTCGGCGACGGCAGCCTGATCGGCATCGGCTCGGTGATCCTCAACCGCGCGGTGATCGGCAAGGGCTGCATCGTCGGCGCCAACACGCTGATTCCGGAAGGCAAGGTCTTCCCCGACCGCGTGCTGATCGTTGGCTCGCCGGGCAAGGTGGTGCGCGAACTCTCGGACGACGATGTCGCCAATCTCAAGAAATCCGCCGCGCACTACGTCGACAACGCCCGGCGCTACCAGAGCGACCTCGAAGCCATCTGACGCATTCCGGGGTTTTCATGAAACGCAAGCTGCTGCTCATCCTGCGCCACGGCAAATCCGACTGGACGACCGGGCTGGAAGACTTTGACCGCCCGCTCGTCGGCCGCGGTCGCAAGGGCGCCCGCAAGATGGGCGCCTGGATTCGCCACCTCGACCTCATCCCCGACGCCGTGCTCAGTTCCCCGGCCGCCCGCGCCAGGGCAACCACCGAGGCCGCCTGCAAGGCGCTGGGCTTTCCCCTCGACAACGTGATCTGGGACGAGCGCCTTTACGAAGCGCCCGGCACGCAGGTGCTCTCGGTACTTGCTGAAGCACCGAAGAAGGCCAAGCGTCTGCTGCTGGTCGGCCACAATCCCGGGCTCGAGGAACTGGTCCACCTGCTGGTCGGCGACCCACCGGAAATCCCCGAAGACGGCAAGCTGCTGCCCACCGCCGCCCTCGCCCGGCTGGAAGTCGCGGGCGATTGGCGCAACGCGGGTTCCGGGTGCGCCCACCTGCTCGCGGTCACGCGGCCGGGAGAAGTTCCCGACGACGAAAGCACCTGGGTCAAACCCCAATACCGTTCGGCCCTCGGCCCGATCCCGGAGAATTTTTTCACGCAATCGGCCGCGATTCCCTGGCGCCGCGTCGACGGCCGCATCGAGTTTCTGCTCGTCGCCTCTCGTAGCGGCAAGCGCTGGGTCATCCCCAAGGGCGTACAGGAACCGGACATGACCGCGCACGACTCGGCAGCAAAAGAAGCCTTCGAGGAAGCCGGCGTACGCGGCACGATCAACCCCGAGCCGCTGGGCAGCTACAAATACGAAAAATGGGGTGGCACCTGCACCGTCACCGTGTTCGGGCTGGAAGTCAACGAATGCCTGCCCGACGGCGAATGGGAAGAAAGCCATCGCATGCGCCTGTGGCTGGCGCCCGCGAAAGCGGCCAAACGCGTCGACGAGCCGGACCTGCGCGCCATTCTCGAAAAACTGGCTGCCCGTCTGGGCAACGATTGATCTCTGGCAGTTGTCTTTTCCCGCCCGATTCAGCATCATTCAGCCCCCCAATTTTGCTGCACCGCCACGCCCATGCTCGCACCCATCGAACACCGCATTGCCGTTGAACTCGGCGTCCGTCCGGCGCAGGTCGCCGCCGCCGTCCAGTTGCTCGACGAAGGCGCCACCGTGCCCTTCATCGCCCGTTACCGCAAGGAAGTCACCGGCGAACTGGACGACACCCAACTGCGCAATCTCGAAGAACGCCTGACCTACCTGCGCGATCTCGAAGAACGCCGCGTCGCAGTGCTGGCCAGCATCGAGGAACAAGGCAAGCTGACGCCCGAACTCAAGGCCGAGATCGAGGATGCCGAAACCAAGCAGCGCCTCGAAGACCTTTACCTGCCCTACAAGCAAAAACGCCGCACCAAGGCGCAGATCGCCCGCGAAGCAGGCATCGAACCGCTGGCGCTGGCGCTGCTGGAAAATCCGGAACTCACCCCGGACGAAGAAGCCGAAAAATTCCTCAACGTCGACGCCGGGTTCTCCGACGCCAAGGCGGTCCTCGACGGCGCGCGGCAAATCCTGATGGAAAAGTTCGCCGAAGACGCCGAACTGCTCGGCCAGCTACGCGAATACCTCAAGGAACATGGCCTGTTGCGGTCGACCGTCGTGGAAGGCAAAGAATCGGAAGGCGCCAAGTTCCGCGACTGGTTCGATTTCGCCGAAGCCATCGCCGACATGCCCTCGCACCGCGCGCTGGCCCTGCTGCGCGGGCGCAACGAAGGCTTCCTCAACGTGTCGCTGGTGCTCGATTCCGAACTCGACGCCGACAACCTCAAACCCGGCCCGAACGCCTGCGAGCAGCGCATCGCCGCCCGCTACGGCATCAAGGCGCAAAACCGCCCGGCCGACAAATGGCTGGCCGACACCGTGCGCTGGACGTGGAAGGTCAAGATCTACACCCATCTCGAACTCGAACTGGTCGGCGAATTGCGCGAGCGTGCCGAGGAAGAAGCCATCCGCATTTTCGGCAAGAATCTCAAGGACCTGCTGCTCGCCGCCCCGGCCGGCCAGCACGTCACGATGGGCATCGACCCTGGCATCCGCACCGGCTGCAAGCTTGCAATCGTGGACGCCACCGGCAAGCTGCTCGACCACGCCACCATCTACCCGCACGAACCGCGTTGCGACTGGGACGGTTCGATGTCCACCATCGCCCGCCTTGCTGCCAAGCACGGCGTCACGCTGGTCGCCATCGGCAATGGCACCGCCAGCCGCGAAACCGACAAGCTGGTGCAGGACGTGATGAAGCGCTACCCGGAAGCCCGCCTGACCAAGATCGTGGTTTCGGAAGCCGGCGCCTCGGTCTATTCCGCCTCCGAACTCGCCGCCAAGGAATTCCCC
>JAEUOH010000277.1 GCA_016790845.1 Dechloromonas sp. | reverse complement strand
TCCAGGATAGGATCGGCGGCGACGGCTTCAGTCATGGTATTGCTCCTTGGGGAATGCATTGGATCGGGATTGGGGAAGAATCAGTTGGGGCGCCGGCATCAGGTTCGGCACCATGCCGATGACGATGCGGGCGATGACGAGGGCGGCGATGAATCCGGCAATGGCACCCAGTGCCGTGGCACCGTCGCTACCCTCCAGGCTGGCGCCGAGCCAGGCGCCGAGCAGCATGGCGAAGGCGGGAAACAGGTAGCCGAGCAGCGCCGACAGCGTCAGCTTGCTTTCGGGCAGGCCGATCAATACGAAATCGCCGGCCTTGACGTTGCCGGAAACCGGAATGGTCAGCAGGGTTGCCGGCCGGCCACTGGCCATCTTGCCGATGCCGCAACTGCTGCCCTGGCCACAGGAGGCGCAACCGGCCGTCTCCATGGCAACCACGGCCTTGCCGCCATCGACACGCTGGACGACGCCGCGGTGTTCGATCATCTTCGCGCTCATCAGCCTTCCCAGCCTTCCTCTTCCATGGTCGCGAAGCGGTCTTCCGCCTTGGTCCTGGCCTGGGCGGCGAGCGCGCGGTCGATCCAGGCGACGCCGCCCTCGGTCATCGCCTTCGAAATCTCGACCAGCAAGTCATCGATGGCATCGACTTCATCGACGCGGATCGGCTGCACGCCCTTGGCCAGCAGCTTCTTGATCGCTGAAGCGCCGATCGCCATCACGTACACCGCGGCACAGCCGTCGAGGAAATCGACCTTGGCGCCCAGTTTGTCCTCGTTGCCGTCCATCGCCTCCTCGGCGAATTCGGCTACGCCGACCAGCGTCGCCTTGTCCGGCGTCACTTCATAGACGACGAAACCCTCGGCTGCCCCGAAGTGCTGGTTGACCCGGGTGCGGTCGGTAGAGGCGAAGGCGACCTTGAGCATGGCTTCCGGCTCCTGCTTAATGGACCAGACCAGTTGCAGCCGACGAGATGACATGTTGCTTGCCGACGCCGCCGTCGCGGTCGTCGCCCCAGTAGATTGAACGATAGGCTTCGAGTTC
>JAEUOH010000269.1 GCA_016790845.1 Dechloromonas sp. | reverse complement strand
CCTTCCATCAGAACGCCGTTGATCGATCCAAGCATTGCCATTATTTGCACTCCTCGAGCAGCTTGTCGATTTGCTCCGGATGCATATGGCTGCACATGCTGCGGTTATTGACGATCATTACCGGCGCATCGCCACAGGCGCCCATGCACTCGCCTTCCTTCAGCGAAAACTTGCCGTCGGGAGTAGTCTCCCCGTAGCCGATGCCAAGCTTCTTCTGCACATATTCGCCGGCATGATACCCACCAGACAAAGCACAAGGCAGGTTGGTACAGACCGTAATCTTGTACTTGCCAACCGGCTTTAGATCGTACATGTTGTAAAAAGAGGCTACCTCAAAGGCCGCCATCGGCGGCATGCCAAGATAGACCGCCACGGCCTCGATGGCATCAGGGGGCAACCAGCCCTTTTCTTCCTGAGCATGGGCAAGACAGGCCATCACTGCCGACTGTTTCTGTTCGGCAGGGTACTTGGTGACCTCACGGGCAAACTTCTGGAGGGTTTCAGCGGAAAACATCAGCGGTCAATCTCGCCAAAAACAATATCTTGGGAACCGATGATCGTAACGACATCGGCAATCATGTGACCACGGGACATTTCGTCCATCCCGGCCAGGTGCACATAGCCAGGCGCACGAATCTTCATGCGATACGGCTTGTTGGCACCGTCGGAAACGAAGTAAATCCCGAACTCACCCTTCGGATGCTCGACAGCAGCATATGCCTCACCGGGCGGAATATGGATCCCTTCCGTAAAGAGCTTGAAATGGTGAATCAGCTCTTCCATGTTGGATTTCATGCTTTCGCGAGGCGGCGGTGCCACTTTGTGGTTTTCGGTAATAACCGGACCAGGATTCTTGCGCAACCAATCGATACACTGCGTGATGATGCGGTTGGACTGGAGCATTTCCTCCATCCGCACAAGATAGCGATCATAGCTGTCGCCATTGACACCGACCGGGACATCGAAGTCAACCTTGTCGTACGCGGCATAAGGTTGCTTCTTGCGCAGATCCCAAGCGATACCTGAACCGCGCAACATTGCGCCGGTGAAGCCCATCTGCAGGGCGCGCTCCGGGGTTACCACGCCGACGTTGACCAAGCGCTGCTTCCAGATCCGGTTGTCCGTCAACAGCGTGTGATATTCGCTGTGATATGTCGGGAAGCGATTGGTGAAGTCCTCAAGAAAGTCTAGTAGCGAACCACTACGATTATCGTTGAGTTCCTTTGCCTTCTTCGCGCTGGTCCAGGTCGACTCCTGATACTGTGGCATCCGGTCAGGCAGATCACGATAAACGCCGCCCGGACGATAGTAAGCGGCATGCATACGAGCGCCAGAGACCGCCTCGTAGGCATCCATCAAATCTTCGCGCTCACGGAAGGTATAGAGCGCCATGGTCATGGCGCCAACGTCCAGCGCGTGACAACCAATCCACAACAGATGGTTGAGGATACGCGTCACTTCGTCGAACATCGTGCGGATGTACTTGCCGCGCTCGGGCACTTCGACCCCGAGCAGTCGCTCGGTCGCCATGCAGTAGGCATGCTCATTGCACATCATGGAAACGTAGTCCAGACGATCCATATATGGAACCGACTGCACCCAGGTTCTTGTTTCCGCTAGCTTTTCAGTGGCCCGATGCAACAAGCCGATATGCGGGTCGGCGCGCTGAACCACTTCACCGTCAAGTTCCAACACCAGACGCAGCACACCGTGTGCTGCCGGATGCTGCGGGCCAAAATTTAGCGTGAAATTGCGGATATCAGCCATGTGCCGGATCCCCGTAGGTGTCTTCGCGCACGATGCGCGGGGTGTTCTCACGAGGCTCGATGGTAACCGGCTGGTAAATCACGCGAGCCTGATCCGGGTCGTAACGCATTTCGACATGCCCGGAGATAGGAAAATCCTTACGGAACGGATGACCGATGAAACCATAATCCGTCAGAATCCGGCGGAGGTCATCATGACCAACGAAAGCTATGCCGTAGAGATCGAAAGCCTCGCGCTCGAACCAGTTGACGCTCTTCCAGACCCCGGTGACCGAAGCAACCGATGGAAACTCGTCATCCTCGGCAAAAACACGCACCCGCAAACGCCAATTGTTCTTAATTGAAAGCAGGTGAGAAACCGCCGCAAAGCGCCGACCCTGCCACCCGCCATCACCATAGGTCGAATAGTCGACACCGCAGAGGTCGATCAATTCTTCGAAACCGAACGTTGGCTCGTCTCGCAATGCGGTCATTACGGGCAGATAGTCGTCCGCGCCGACCTCAATGGTTACTTCTCCCAAAGCCAGCTTGAGCGACTTTAGCTTGTCGCCGAAATGGCTTTGCAGGTTTTGGCTAAGCGTTTCCAGCTTGGCAGACATATCGAATCAGCCTCGACAATTAACGAGCAATGGTATTTGTACGACGAATCTTGTTCTGCAACTGAATGAGGCCATAGATCAGCGCCTCAGCGGTTGGAGGACAGCCCGGAACATAGATATCGACCGGAACGATGCGGTCACAGCCACGGACAACCGAATATGAGTAGTGGTAGTAGCCACCGCCGTTGGCACAGGAACCCATTGATATCACCCAGCGCGGCTCGGCCATCTGGTCGTACACCTTGCGCAATGCGGGCGCCATCTTGTTGGTCAGCGTTCCCGCCACGATCATGACATCGGATTGCCGGGGGCTGCCGCGAAAAACAATACCGAAACGGTCAAGGTCGTACCGCGCGCAACCCGCATGAATCATCTCGACCGCACAACACGCCAAACCAAAAGTCATTGGCCACATCGAGCCGGTACGCATGTAATTGATCAGTTTGTCAGCCGTGGTGGTGACAAAACCTTCCTGCAGGACGCCCTCAATACCCATGACGGAACCTTACTCCCATTCCAGCGCACCCTTGGCCCAGGCGTAAATATAGCCAATGACCAGGATCACAACGAAGACCAGCATCTCGAAGAAGCCAAACAACTTGATCGAATCGTTCGCGACGATGTCCTTGAAAATGGTCGCCCATGGAAACAGAAAGGCGATTTCAAGATCGAACAGAATGAAGAGGATGGCAATCAGGTAGTAGCGCACATCGAACTTCATGCGCGCATCTTCAAAAGCCTCGAAACCGCACTCGTAGGGCGAGAGCTTTTCGGGATCCGGCCGGCTGGGTGCGAGCAGGAAGCCCATCGCAACAGGCAAGACGCCGATTGCGATCCCCACCAGGACGAACATCAGGATTGGAAAATAGGTTTCCATGATCCGCCGCCAATATTCAGTTTCTTATACGAAAACAGCGCGCCTTTTTGGCCACTGCCCCCTGTTTGGTGCCGACGGCGAGACTCGAACTCGCACAGCTTGCGCCACTACCCCCTCAAGATAGCGTGTCTACCAATTTCACCACGTCGGCCCTGCTTTTT
>JAEUOH010000244.1 GCA_016790845.1 Dechloromonas sp. | reverse complement strand
CAGGTGATGAAAGTCTTGCCGATTTCAGTGTCGGTGCCGGTCAGGAAGTAAGCTTCACTCATTTGCGGGCGCTCAGGTAGGTCACGTCGTAGGTCAGCGGCAGGCCGGCGGGGGCGCGCAGGGCTTCGATGGCGGTTTCGGCGCGCTGGAAGTCCGTGCGGCTCATCAGGCTGGTACGGCGGCCGCTGCCCAGCTGGTTGGCGCCGATGGCCTTGACGGCTTTGAGCAGGGTTTTGAAATCGGCGTAATGCGCGGTTTTTGTGCTTTTTTGGACATCGACCGCAACTAACCCGGCGGCGGTGGCGATTTGGGAGATTTCTTCCGGGGTATGAAAGCTGAGGGTGTGGCGGTGGTCGTCGACATCCGCGAAGGCGGTGCGCAGTTCGTGGAAGGTCGCAGGGCCTAGGCTGGCGAGTGCCAGCTGGCCGCCGGGCTTGAGTACGCGATGGGCTTCGGCCAGGGTTTTGGCGAGGTCGCACCACTGGACGGCGAGGCTGGACCAGTAGAGGTCGATGCTGGCGTCGGCCAGAGGCAGGTGTTCGAGATCGCCGGCAACGCGGTAGCAGGCTGCGCCGATGCGGCGCAGCATGGCGCCGGAGAAATCGAGGGCGACAACATGCGCGGCGGTGAAACGCGTGGTGAGATGATCGAGCGCGTAGCCGGTTCCGCAGCCGGCATCGAGCAGGCGCATGACAGACGGCGGCTGGTCAACGAGCAGGCCGGCCAACTGGTCGCAGATCTGGCGCTGGACGCTGGCGGCGCTGTCGTAGGTTGGCGCGGCGCGCTCGAACGACAGGCGTACGCGCGCCTTGCTGGGTCTAATCATTCAGGAAATCGCGGGCGGCGGCGAGGAAGTCGTCGGGCCGGGACATGAAGGGGGCGTGGGCGCAGTCGGCGAAGGCGGCCAGGCGGGCGCCGGGGATCAGCGCGGCGAGCGCTTCGGCAGCACCAAGCGGCATCAGCGGATCGGCAGCGCCGTGGATCAGCAGCGTCGGGCATTGGACCCTGGGCGCATCGGGGCGCAGGTCCACTTCGGCCAGCCAGCGCAGGCCGGTCAGCAGCACCTCGCTGGTCGGGCGCGGATCGGCGAGCTTGAGCAGTTCGAGCGTGATGGCCTTGGCCTGGGCGTCGCCACGGTTGAAGCCGCCGACGAAGCGCGGCAGCATGGCTTCGATATCGGCTGCGACGGCGGTGGTGAATTCGGCCAG
>JAEUOH010000243.1 GCA_016790845.1 Dechloromonas sp. | reverse complement strand
ACCGCTTCCGGGTTGAGCGGCTCGCCGACGCTGGCGATGAAGCGCAGATCGGGGAAACGCCGCCCCTCGAATACACCCGGCCCGGCTTTCATCAACATGCGGATCGCCGTCGGGGCGGTGTACCAGACGTTGACGCGCTCGTCGGCCAGAATGCTTGCCCAGCGCGCGGCGTCGAAATCGGCGGCGTCGACGATGCTGGTGGCGCCGATGACCAGCGGCGCCAGGATGCCGTAGGACATACCGGTCACCCAGCCGGGATCTGCGGTGCACCAGAAAATGTCGTCCGGGCGCAAGTCGAGAGCGTAGCGGGCGGTCGCGTAGTGGGTGAGCACGGCACCATGCCCATGCAGCGCCCCCTTGGGCGTGCCGGTGGTGCCGCTGGTGAAGTGGAGCAGCGCCGGGTCGTCGGCGGTGGTATATTGGGTAACCGGGGTAAGGGTAGAGGCAGCGGCGGCCAGCGCCGTCGTCCAGTTCAGCGTATTCGGCAGCAATTCCTGCGTCAATTCTCCGCCGAGGTCGTCCACCACCAGCACATGTTGCAAAGACGGCAGCGCGGCACGAATTGGCGCCACCTTGCGCTGGTAGGCGCTGGCGGTGGTGACCAGCACGCGGCCCTGCCCCTGCGCGATGCGCGCGCGCACCGGCTCCGGCCCGAAGGCCTGGAACAACGGCGAAACCACGGCACCGAACTTCAGGGCGCCGAGCACGGCAACGTAAAGCTCGGGAATTCTGCCGCACAGCACGAAGACGCAATCGCCCTTCTGCACGCCGAGGTCGCCGAGCAGATGGGCGAAGCGATCAGTCAGGGCGGCCAGTTCGCGGTAGCTGACATCGCGCCGCTCGCCCCCCTCGCCGAGAAAACGGAAGGCCGTTTTGTCGGCGTTTGCTGAAGCGGCTTGGCGGTCGACGGCCAGTTGGGCAATGTTCAGCGGGCCATCGGCGGAGACCGCGAGTTCGCGCGCGATGCCGGCCCAGTAGGCGGCTGCATCGACCGGCGGCGGCGAAGACGGGTTGCGCGATTTGGGTATGACTGCCGTTCTCATGGTGGTTTCCGGCATGGAGTCGAGCCTCTTTCATTGTGCCCGATCCGGCTTGCTGGCGGTTGACGAAGCTCAGCGCCGCAGCTGAAAGGAAAAGCGCTTCCGGTAAAATCGCAAGCCATGACCTCGCCCACCGACCCCGGCATCCTCTCCCCGCTCGGCAAGCCGACC
>JAEUOH010000224.1 GCA_016790845.1 Dechloromonas sp. | reverse complement strand
CTTCCCTGTAGGCAGCCGGCCGCTCAGGCTGCCCGCCAGGCTGAGCCCGGGAGCGTTTCAGTAAAGCCTGGTCGCCATCGCCTCGCCCATGCGGATCGGGCGGGTCGGTGCCCAGTCCGGGTTGAAGGCGAGGGTGTTTTTTGGGAAGAGCATGACGACCGTGGAGCCGAGCAGAAAGCGGCCCATTTCTGCCCCTTTTTCGAGGTCGACCGCAACAGGCGCGTCGTAGCGCCATTCGCGAACCGTGCCGGGGCGCGGTGGATTGACGACGCCGTGCCAGACGGTGGCCATGCTGCCGACGATGGTGGCGCCGACCAGCGTCAGCACGAAGGGGCCGAATTCGGACTCAAAAACGCACACCACGCGCTCGTTGCGCGCGAAGAGGCCGGGCACGCCGCGTGCCGTGGTCGGGTTGACCGAAAACAGCGCGCCGGGCACGTAGATCATGCGCGTCAGGCGGCCGGCGCAGGGCATGTGGATGCGGTGGTAGTCGCGCGGGCTGAGGTAGAGCGTGGCGAAACTGCCGTCTTCAAACTGCGCCGCCAGTTCGCGGTCGCCGCCGACCAGCGCGGTCGTCGAGTAACTGTGGCCCTTGGCCTGAAAAATCTGGTCGCGCTCGATGGCGCCGAACTGGCTGATCGCACCATCGACGGGGCTGATGAAATCGGCCTCCGCCAGCGGGCGCGCACCTGCCTTGAGCGGGCGGGTGAAGAATTCGTTGAAGCTTTTGTAGCTGGCGATCTCCGGGTTCGCCGCTTCCGCCATATTCACGTTGTAACGGCCGACGAACCAGCGGATGACGCGGGTGGTCAGACTGCCCGCTTCGGCAGAGGCCAGCTTGCCGGCGAGGACGGTCAGCGCCTGTTTGGGCAGCAGGTATTGGGGCAGGACGGCGAGGCGATCGGACACGATGAGTTCAGGCGCTAGAACGGAGGCGCAATTATACGGGTTCGTCCACTGGCGGGCTGCCGGCGGCGTCTTCCTGGGATTCCTGCCAACGCGCCTTGCGCCATTTCTCGCGCTCGCCGTTACCGCAGAAAGTCCAGGCGACGAAGCGGCTCTGCTTCTGGCCCTGGGCCATCGGGATGGTGCGCGACTCGACGACCTTGGCCTTCTTCAGCGCCGCTTCGATATGCACCAGATTGTCGGCCTGCGACACCAGGCTGGTGAACCACATCACGCGCTTGGGAATGCCGGCGCTCTGCTCGATCATGTTCTTGACGAAGGCACGCTCGCCGCCGTTGCACCATAGCTCGGTGCCGCCGCCGCCGAAGTTGAGCCGGGGCTGCACCGCGCCCTTTTTGGCGCCCGCTTTGCCGAGGTTGTTCCACTTGCGCTGGCTGACGGCCAGCACGTCGTCAGGCGAATTGTGGAAGGGCGGGTTGCAGATGCTGAGGTCGAAGTTTTCGCCCGTGCGTAGCAGGCCGACGAAGATGTTGTCCCAGACCGGCTGGTGGCGCAGTTCGACGGTTGCGGTCAACGCCGGATTTTTGCCCAAAATGGTCTGGGCGTTGTCGAGCGCCGCCTGATCGATATCGACACCGAGAAAACGCCAGCCGTATTCGGCGTGGCCGATCAGCGGATAGACGCAATTGGCGCCGACACCGATGTCGAGCACGCGGACGTTCGGCCCGGTGGGAATCACCTTGCGGTTGCAACTGGCGAGCAGGTCGGCGACGTGGTGGATGTAGTCGGCGCGCCCGGGAATCGGTGGGCACAGGTAGCCGGCCGGAATGTCCCAGCCGCGCACGCCGTAGAGATGCGCCAGCAGCGCCCGGTTCAGCGCCTTGACGGCGGCCGGGTTGGCGAAATCGATGCTCGGCGTGCCGGCTGCCGTGGTCACCACGTACTTGACCAGCCCCGGTGCGATGGCGGTGAGGGCGGCAAAATCGTAGCCGGCAAGGCTCTTGTTGCGCGGGTGAAGTCCGGGTTTGGGGGTGGCTTTGGGGGCGGCGGCCGTCATCTGGTGTCCGATCATGGGCAGGGCGCGGAGTATCCCACGGATTGATTGTCGCAAGAACGACAAGCGC
>JAEUOH010000189.1 GCA_016790845.1 Dechloromonas sp. | reverse complement strand
TCGACTGGCGGTGCGGCCAATGCCACGATCAGCGGCAATCTTGCTTTGGGTGGCAACCGCACATTCACGACGACCAACGCAGCGGATGGGCTGACCGTTTCAGCGGTCATCAGCGGTGCCAATACCTTGACCAAGGCCGGGGCTGGCACGCTGACCCTGTCCGGCGCCAACACCTACACCGGCACGACGACGATCAGCGCCGGTACGTTGGTCGCAGGGAACGCTTCGGCACTTGGCGGAACGGGCAGCGGTACCAGCGTAGCGAACGGCGCCGCGCTGACCGTTGACAACGTGGCGCTCAACGCGGAACCGGTGACCCTGCAAGCCGGCGGCACATTGCGCGGCAACGGAAACGCCTCGTTATCCGGTACCGTCACACAGACCGGCGCTGCAACTCTGGGCGGGACCGCAGGCAGCACGCTGACGCTGAACGGCACTGTCAACGCCGGCGGCTTTGCGACTGCGATTTCTGGGCCAGGCAGCGTAGCGGCAGCCAATGCTGGAAACAATTTCAGTACAATCAATATCGCCGGTGCCAATAACGTCTCACTGCGTGATGCAAATGCAATCACGTTAGGTGGAGGCGCCTCTACACTGACCGGTAATCTCGTCGTGCAGGCGACCGGTAATATTACGGTTACCAATACGGTTACCACCACCGGTGGTGATATCACTCTGGCGGGCGCCAATTTTGTCAACAGCGTCGGTGCCTCGGCGCTTTCCGCCAGCGGACGTTGGTTGGTGTACGCAAGCACGGTTACAGGCAACACCTTTGGTGGTTTGCTAAGCGGCAATCAGGCAATCTGGGGCACCAGCTATCCCGCTGCCGTTTCGCAACTAGGCAACCGCTATGTGTTTGCCAACAGCCCAACGTTAACGGTGACATCCGTTGATCGGAGCAAGACTTACGGCCAGGATGGCGCACCGATTGTCGCCGGCGCCTTTACCGTCATGGGCTTCGTAAACGCTGCCACTTATGGCAATGTGTTCACTCAGGATACTCAGGCGAATACCGTTACGGGCAATGCAATTTCCGCGGGTTCACTAACCACGGCTAATGTGGGCAGCTACCTAATTGATGTGACCCCAGTCACCGCGACGACGGGTTATACGCTTGCAAAATTCAACACGGGCAATCTGACGGTAAACCCGGCACCGCTGACCATTACTGGCAACTCCACCACCAGCCAGTACACAGCCAATGCCCAGGCCAACGGCTACACGGTCAGCGGCCTGCTGACCGGCAACGGCGACAGCGTCACGGGCGTCAGTACTCTGGCCAGCCGTACTAACGTCGGCACCACCAATGACAACCTGACCAGCGCCACCGGCACGGGCCTGTCCAACTACACCATCGGCTACGTCAATGGCAGCCTGACCATCACCCCGGCACCGCTGACCATCACCGGCAACACCACCAGTAGCGTCTACACGGCGGCCGCCCAGACCAACGGCTTCACCACCGCGGGCCTGCTTGGCAGCGACAGCGTGACCAGCGTCGCCACCCTGGCCAGCGGCACCAGCGTCGGCACCTATGCCGACAACCTGACCAGCGCCACCGGCACGGGCCTGTCCAACTACACCATCGGCTACGTCAATGGCGGCCTGACCATCACCCCGGCACCGCTGACCATAAAAGCCGACAACGCGAGCAGGCCGGTCAACACACCCAATCCACCGTTCACCGCAACCTATTCCGGTTTCGTAGGCGGCGAGACACCGGCCGATGTTTGGGGTGCATTGCAATTCTCGACGCCGGCCACGGTAGCATCCCCTGCTGGCGATTATCCGATCACGCCGTTCGGCCAGTCTTCCGCTAACTACAGGATCACTTATGTGGATGGCCGGCTGCAGGTCGTCGGTCAGCCGGTGACTCCACCGATCATCCCGCCTGTTCCACCTCTGGTCACGGGAGAACGCTTCGATCCACAGGCTGTGGCAGCGACTTACATGGACGCCGTGCCGATGGTGGGGCAGGTTCCCGCCGTGCTGTATGTGTCCGAGCAGGAGGGGCGTTCTTTATTGCCTGATGCGGCGAGTATCCGGGTTGTCGGGGGTGGCCTGAACGTCAGCCGGTAGGCCTCAGGCAAATGGGGCGGCAAGGTCCAGTGTTTGCCCCATCACTATTGCCCGGCCCAGACCGTCGACCGCAACTGACCGTTGTTGCCGCCAAAGTCCCCTGGTGCGCTCCGCGCGCTGACTGGAGCCCAGCCCAAGCTGGTTACCAACGATCTCCTTCCGGCAATCGCGCGTCTGGGCTAGCCGCCTAACCCGAAATTACGGCGGCGTTGTGCCCGAGTCGCTGCGACAATTTTTCGGCAGCGGCGAGCATCGCCTTGGCTACCGGACTGCCCCACTCGACGTCGAATTCGCCGACCGAGCCCAGTGATGTGATGGCCGCGACCATATGGCCGCTATGGTCGAAAACCGGCGCGCTGAATCCGTTGATCCCCGGCGTCAGGCTGCCCGTGGCGCGCGAGATCCCATGCTCGCGGATTTCGGTCAGGGTCTTTTCCAGCTGGCGCCGCAGCGTGGTGACTGCCGTCTTGCTCGTTTCCGCTGCGGCACGCAGTTCCTCGTCCAGCAACTGCTTCAGATAGGGCGAGCGGAAGAAAGCTGCAAAGGCCCGTCCGGTCGCCGAATTGGACAGAGGGAGAACCGTGCCGGCACGCAATGTGATGGTGACCGGCGCTCCGGCATCGACGATGCGAACGATCGTCGCGCCATGCGTACCCCAGACCGCCAGCGCCACCGTTTCCTGGATCTCCTCGCACAGCGTGTCGAGGATCGGTCCGGCGAGGCGCACCGGGTCGAGCCGCCCGAGTCCGGAAAGACCAAGATCGAGCGCATAACTGCCCAGGTCGTAACGGCCGCTGGCGCTATCCTGCTCGACCAGCCCGATGCGCATGAAGCTGACCATGTAGCGATGCGCCTTCGCCGCCGGCATCCCGGCGCCCTTGGCGATATCGCGTAACATCATCGGGCGGTTGGTGGCGGCAAGCACCCGCAGGAGGCGAAATCCAACCTCGATCGACTGAATGCCCTGTCTGTCGCTGGCTACTTTGGTGACCATGAAATGCTCGCTTGGGTAAAGCTACATTCTATGTGCTTATGCCGGCTCTGCAACGGCGGAATATAATCACGCGATCAATAACAAGGGGACGGTCATGCGTGCAGTGCTGGTGGCAAATCCGAAAGGTGGGGCGGGAAAGACGACATTGGCGACCAATCTCGCCGGGTATTTCGCGAATCAGGGGAAAAAGGTCACGCTTTGCGACCTTGATCGCCAGCAATCGGCCTTGCGCTGGATGGCGTTTCGCGACCCCGAGATGGCCCCGGTCACCGGCTATTTTGCCGGCAACCAGATCGTCCTGAACCTGCCGCAAGAAGCCGACTGGGCGGTGCTTGACGCGCCTGCAGGCCTGCAGGGCTACAAACTCAACGACTACCTGCGTACGGTCGACAGGGTTCTGGTGCCTCTGGTGCCATCGGTGTTCGACATGGCAGCCACTGAAGACTTTCTCAATTCGATCCGCAACGAAATGCGCGGCCGGCGCGACAGCGTGGGCATCGTCGCCATGCGCGTCGATCCGCGCACCCGGGCGGCCGGCATGCTCGAAGAGTTTCTCAAGCATTTCGACATCCCCATCGTTGGCTACCTGCGCGCCACGCAAAACTACATCAACGTCGCCGCCGCCGGCCTCACCGTCTTCGATCCGCCTCGCGCCCGTCACAAGCGGGATGTCGAGCAATGGGAGAGCCTTTTGACCTGGCTGGCAAAATAAATGCCAGAATTGTCACGCCAAGCATTGACAGGGGTAGGAGGGGCATGGATAATGCGCCCCTCTGACGGACGCGGGGTGGAGCAGTCTGGCAGCTCGTCGGGCTCATAACCCGAAGGTCGCAGGTTCAAATCCTGCCCCCGCAACCAAGAAATGCAACGAAGGATCAACAGCTTAGCGGCGTTGGTCCTTTTTTGTTTTTTCTGCTCGATGGGCTATGGCCCACTCATGGCCCATCCGTGGCCCATCCGTGGCCCAAGTGAGTTTTCTCGTTTAGCGCTCACCTGTGATTTCGACCTTATGGCTGTTGCCAGTGAATGGCCCATTGAATCACGACAGCTGAAAAGTCATTAATCCTCCCCGCGTTCTACTTCGATGCTTGGTATGTGGACTGCAAGATCCCCAACCGAGCAACCAAAAAAATCGCAGAGCTTATCCAGGTTATCGGTGACAGTGCTGTATCCCTTGTGATTGATCATTCGAGAGAGTGTCATACGATTTATTCCTGTGGCCTCTGCAACCTCAAGCAGGGTGATTCGGCGCCCCTCTTTGAATTGCTTTTCAGCGATCAATTCGCTGATTCGGAACCTAATCATCTTTCCCTCGCGCAACAAAAATATAGATAATGCAACAAAATAGTTGCAGACGATCTTGTTTTGTGTGATACTAAATCTACTCAAACAGAACTTAATTGTGTTGTTTGAGGCATTGATTTCACCATTACTATGGAGATCGTATCATGCAGCAGACCTACCTCACCACCGATGAGCTATCGGGGCGTATCAAATATGATCCACGCACGATCCGCGAGCGGATGCTGGATTCAGTTTTGTTGGAAGGTATCCATTACATCCGTCCCTTTGGTGGCCGAAAAATTCTTTTCATTTGGGAACGGATTGAGGAAGACATGGCCTTGGCTTCCAAGACTTGTTCAATGTCGCCCAATCTGGATGAGCCGTCGACATTCGATGAAATCATCCCCATGGCTAATGGTGGAACCTGCCATGTCGCTAAAGGGTTGCGCGTTTCTAAACAAACCAGGCGTAATGGCTCGGCCTCGAAGGAGGTGGGTCATGGGTAGCATTAGAACGCTTGCTCCAGCTGGCAAGTTGTTTGTTGACTTCAGGTGTCTAGGTAAGCGCTGTCGGGAGTACACATCTCTTGACGACACTGGAGCAAATCGAAAGAAGCTTCAGAAGCTTCTCGATCAAATCGAATTGGAAATTAGCGCCGGCACCTTCGACTACCAACGCTATTTCCCGAACAGCAAGCGCGCCGCCAAGTTTGCACCGGAGAAGGGTGGTTCGACGGAAGTGACGCCAGTCGCTACGGCGGTCGCCCAGGCTTTACAGGCAACCAACCAGACGTCCCCGCCACCTGCGACACCGACCTTCTCCGAATTCGCCGAAACTTGGTATGCCGAGAGCGAAGTCAGTTGGCGCAAAAGCCATCAGCGGACCATTCGCGACATCCTCGACAAACGCCTGATTCCCGAGTTCGGGGAGAAGGTGGTCGGCCAGATCACCAAGGCAGACATCATGGCCTTCCGTTCGACACTCGCCAAAGTACCCGGACGGAAGAGTTCCACACTCAAAGCCAAAAGCATCAACGCCATCATGACGCCGTTGCGTCAAATCCTTAACGAAGCGGCCGACCGCTTTGAATTTAACACGCCGTTTCGCAACATCAAACCGCTCAA
>JAEUOH010000182.1 GCA_016790845.1 Dechloromonas sp. | reverse complement strand
TTCCGCTTTGGGCACGAAGTGGCCAAAAATAGCGTTGAAAGCCGCCAATTTTTCGAAATGAAAATGCAAGGGTAAATTCGGCTATCGACTTCAATTAGCCAATTCCGAAGAATTCAAGCATCGCTACTCTGTTTTCGAAAGCCATCCGCATGACAGAACCCATCCCAAACCTTACCCTCCTGGAAACCCGTGTCCTCGGCACGCTGGTCGAAAAGCAGCGGACGGTGCCCGATACTTATCCGCTTTCGCTCAATTCGCTGGTTGCCGGGTGCAACCAGAAGACCAGCCGTAATCCGGTGCTGGAGGCGGGTGAGGCTGAGGTTTTGCTGGCGCTGGAGAACCTTAAGGAGCTGGGTTTGGTTGCCGAGGTGAGCGGCAGTCGTGTCGTTCGTTTTGCGCACAATCTGGAAAAGGTGCTGGGTGTGCCGACGCAGGCTTCGGCGCTGCTCGCTGTTCTGATGCTGCGCGGCCCGCAGACGGCGGGTGAATTGCGTCTGAACTGCGAACGTTTGCACAAGTTTGCCGATATTTCGTCGGTCGAGGCTTTCCTTGAGGAGCTCGCAGCCCGTGCGGACGGCGCGCTGGTGGTCGAGTTGCCGCGTTTGCCGGGTGCGCGCGAGAACCGCTGGAGCCACTTGTTGAGCGGGCAGCCGGCTAGCGAATCGCCGGCTGCCGGGCGGGGAGCGGTTGCTCCTTCCGGGCGGGAGATGGATGAACTCAGGGCGCGTGTCGAGTCGCTCGAAGCCGAAGTTGCTTCGTTGCGGGAAATGGTCGGGCGCTTGCTTGGCTGAACGCCGGCTTGGCGATTCGACATGAGCGGTAAGGCTTTATAATTCGCTGCTGATTGATCGTCGTGGCTGGGCGCTGCCATTGCGTTCGACTCGGTCATCGGATCGAGGGTCTTTCCGGCGTTGGCGTCTCGCGTTGTTGTCTCCAAGCCGGTGCGAGACTCGCTTTTGCCTGCGCCACCAACCCTTTGTAACCCATTCGAAAAATAAACATGTTTCCGGCTAGCCGCGGCAATTCAGTGCTATGGGCACTTTCACTCGCACTGTTGCTGGTCGCTTCCGTGCTCGGGCGTCCCGACATTCCGATCGACGAAACGCGCTATGTGAGCGTGGCCTGGGAGGCATGGCTGGGTGGCGACTGGCTGGTCATGCACATGAACGGCCAGCCCTATCATCACAAGCCGCCACTCCTGTTCTGGCTGATCGGGCTCGGCTGGTCCGTATTCGGTGTCAGCGATTGGTGGCCGCGGGCCATCAGCGCGCTTTCGTCGCTGGCGTGTGTGCTTCTCATCGGGCGGATTGGTTCCGCCCTCTGGCCGGAGCGCCGAGAGGTGCCGGCAAGTGCCGGGTGGCTGTTGCTGACGAGCCTTTACTGGCTGCTTTTCAGCACATCGGTGATGTTCGATATTCTGCTGGCGGCGTGCACTTTGGCTGCGCTGGTCGGCGTTCTCGATGTTTGGCGGAATGGCGGCTGGCGCGGCTGGCTGTGGTGCGGCATTGCGCTCGGGCTGGGGGTGTTGGCCAAGGGTCCGTTCGTGCTTCTGTTCGTGATTCCCGTCATTTTCGCCGGGCCGTGGTGGGGCGGCGAACGCGCCAGAGGCGGGCAATGGTGGCGCGGTGCGTTCGCCGCCTGTGCGTTGGGTGCCGCGATCGCCCTGCTGTGGATCGTTCCGGCAGCGATTTTTGGCGGCGAAGAGTTCCGCAATGCCATCCTGTGGCGTCAGGTTGCCGGCCGGGTGTCTGGCGAGCTGGCGCACCGCCAGCCTCTCTGGTTCTACCTTCCCGCAGTGCTTGCGCTGTTCTTTCCCCTGGTACTGAGTCGCCATGCCTGGGGTTCGCTGCTCAGGCAGGCGAAAAAGATCAACGATCCGGGAACCCGCTTCATCATCTGTTGGACGCTTCCTTCCATCGCGGCGCTGTCCCTGTCCGGGGGCAAACAGATTCACTACATCCTCCCGTTGTGGCCGGCCCTGGTGCTGTTGCTCGCGGCGGGCTGGGGCCGGGTGGAAGCGCTGGGGCGGAAGGGGCTGTATGTCCTGCCCATGGTCGTTGCCGTCCTTGGCCTCGCATTGCTGATATCGCCGCTGTGGGTTGGAAAGCAGTGGTTCGCTGGCTATGCCGGAACCTCCTGGATGCTGGGTGGCGGGTTGTTGGTCTTGCTCGCCATCGGTCTGGTGGTCTTCAGCCGGCGGGAAAACGGGCACCGCCCAAGCGTGCTGGCGATCTTTTCGTTGCTTGTCGCCGGAACGCTGTTGCTATTCGTCGTCCGCCCGCTGGCGCCGGCCTTCGACATGACGCCGATGGCGATGAAATTGAAGCAGCTCGAAGCCGAGGGCGTGGAAGTGGTGCATGTCAGTGCCTATAACGACCAGTTCCACTACTACGGAAAGCTGGAGCGTCCGCTCAGGCAGATCGGCCGTGACGAAATCGAATCCTGGTTTGCGGAACATCCGGAAAGCCGGGCCATCGTCTATTTGAAGAACTCCGGCGATCTCGCTAAGCTGGACGTGGTGTTTTCACAGCCCTATCTCTCGGGTGCGGTGGCGTTGATCGGGGCCGCTTCGGCCAAGCCCTGGATCACGCTATGGAAGACCGGGTCGGCCGCAAAGTGACCGGATTGCCCGGTTTGCGTGGCTGAGCAATCGGGTGTGGCTTACGCGGGCCGCCGCCACAAGGGGTAGAGGCCGAGCAGGCCGAGCAGCGGGCCGGGCAGCAGCAGCCAGGCGATGCTCGTGCCCCAGTCACCGACCCAGGCGGTGCCGAGCTGGATCGACAGCATGGTGATGGCGAAGCCGATCGAATTCTGGAAGGCGAGTGCACTGCCGACGATCTCCGGGGCGCAGGCGCGTGCCGACAGCGCCGAGAAGTGCGGCGAATCGGCGACGACGCTGGCGCCCCAGAGGAGCAAGAGGCCGATCTTGACCCAGACCGGCCAGCCGTCCACGAACGGGAAAACGGCGCAGCACAGGGCCGACAGCGCCAGCGCCGTGGCCGCCACCCGCGCGCTGCCGATGCGTTGGCTCCACCAGCCGCCAAAGATGCAGCCGAGTGCACCGATGCCGATGACGGCGAAGGCCAGTCCGGAAAGCGCCGTGCTGCCCGGCGTCGCCAGTCCGCTCAGCAGCACCAGCGCCGGCACCAGCGTCCAGAAGGCGTAAAGCTCCCACTGATGGCCGAAATAGCCGAGGGCCGAGGCACGGAATTCGCGGATCGAGAAGGCGTAGAAGACGCGCCCCAGGCGAAGTGGTGGCGCATCGTGCCGGCGTTTCAGGTGCGGGCCGTCGCCGAGGCTGAAGATCATCGCCGCCGCGACCAGCGCCAGCGCCGAGGAAACGAGGATGGTGGCCTGCCACGACCAGCCGGCGCCGGCCAGGCGGATACCGTGCGGCAGCGCGGTGCCCAGCGTCAGCATGCCGACCAGTTGGGCGAGCGCGGCGCCAGCACGTTCCGGCACCCAGCTGACGACCAGCTTCATGCCTAGCGGGTAGACCCCGGCGAGGCAGAAGCCGACGGCGAAGCGCAAGGGGACGCCGGCAGCCATGCTGCCGGCAAACAAGGCGAAGGCGGCATTGCCGAGCGCGCCGAGAATGGCGCAGACGGCAAAGATGCGACTAGCCGGGTAACGGTCGGCGAGGCCGGAGACGGCGAAAGTCAGGGTGCCGAGGATGAAGCCCAGTTGCACCGCATTGGTCAGCGTGCCGATGTCGGCGGGGGAGATGCCCCAGGTGCGGATCAGGTCGTCGGCGGCGCTGTTGGCGGAAAACCACAGCGAGGTGCCGAATAGTTGCGCGACGACGATGACCGGGACCGGATTTTTCATGCTTTGGGCTGAGGTTGAGCGTCACGCAGCATACATCAGCCGGCATGTGGGGCGCGCGTCTAGTCGAAATCCCAGAGTTGGTGCGCGTCGAGTCGCAGCCGATAGTGCAGTTCGAGCGCATCGAGCTGGCTCAGGCGGGCAGCGAGTTGCGCTTCGTTGGCCAGGCGGCGGGCGGTCAGCAGGTCGTTGAGGTTGCCTTCGCCAAGCTGGTAGGCGCGCGCAGTCATGTCGGCGGCGCGCGTCAGGCGATCGGCGGCGCTGCGGCTGGCATTCCAGGTGCTCAGCGCAGCCGTCGCCGAATGGTAGAGTGCGGCGGCCTCGGCGGTGATCTTCTGGGTGGCCGCGGCTTCGCGGCGATGGGCGACATCGGCCTCGGCCAGCGTGGCGCTGGCAACTGCCTGGCGGGCGCCACCGGGTATCGGAATGGCGATGTAGGCGCCGAGAATGTGTTCCTCGCCACCGCGTTCGCGCGCCATGTGAACGCCGACGGTCGGGTCAGGCAGGCGGTCGTTGCCGGCGCGCCCGGCGATGACTTGTGCGCGCTGGGTTTCGCCGCGTGCGACGCCGAGTTCGTGGCTGTGTTCGAGTATCGCTTCCAGCCATTCGCTTTCGCTGCCGGGTATGGCCTGCGGTTCGGCGATGCTGGTCGGTTCGACCAACGGCAGGCCGGGAAAGCGGCGGCGCAGGTCTTCGCTGGCCGTAGTTTGGCGCGCCCGCGCCTGCGCCAGTTGCGCTTCGGCTTGCGCCAGCGCGCCTTCAGCCTGGACGGCTTCGAGGCGGGCGGCATCGCCGAGTTGCTGGCGGCGCTGGACGGCTTTGGTCTGCCGTTCGAGCAGCGTTAACTGCTCGCTCCATTGGCTTGCCGCAGCGCTTTCCTTGAGCCAGACGAACCAGGTTTTGAGCAGCGCGCGGCTGGC
>JAEUOH010000171.1 GCA_016790845.1 Dechloromonas sp. | reverse complement strand
ACGCCCGACGAGCCGCGCCTGATGTCGCTGGTGCCGCCGGTCCACATCGTGCTGCTCGACGCCGCAAGCATCCACAACACCTTTTACGAAGCGATGCAGGCGGAAGGCTGGAAAGACGGCCTGCCGACCAACTCCCTGCTCATTTCCGGCCCCTCGAAGACCGCCGACATCCAGCAGACGCTGGCCTACGGCGCGCACGGCCCGAAGGAACTGGTTGTGCTGATGATCGGAGACGAACAATGAACGCCCCACAGACCCCGCACGCCCTGCACTTCATGCCTTCCGAGGGCTTCCGCACCCGCGCCAAGGATGTCGTCGAGAACCCCTTCCTGCGCCAGAGCTTCCGCGGCGCAATGGACTTCCTGATGAGCAAGCGCGCTGCCCAGTTTCCCGATCCGGAAGAACTGGAAAGCCTGCGCAGCCTCGGCGAACGCATTCGCCAGTACAACCTGGCCAAGCTGCCCGAGTTGCTGGAAAAGCTCGAAACCAATCTGACCAGGAACGGCATCAAGGTCCATTGGGCCGAAACGCCGGAAGAAGCCAACGAAATCATCCTCGGCATCTGCCAGCAGCATTCGGCCAAGTTGATGGTCAAGGGCAAGTCGATGGTCAGCGAGGAAATCGAACTGAACCACGCCGCCGAGGCGGCCGGCATCGGCGCGCTTGAATCGGACATGGGCGAATACATCGTCCAGTTGGCCCATGAAAAGCCGTCGCACATCATCATGCCGGCCATCCACAAGACCAAGGAACAGATCGCCAAGCTGTTCCACGAGAACGTGCCTGGCGTCGAGTACACCGACAACGTCGATGCGCTGATCCAGATCGGCCGTCAGGTGCTGCGCGAGAAGTTCGAGATCGCCGACATCGGCCTCTCCGGCGTCAATTTCGCCGTCGCCGAAACCGGCACCCTGTGCTTGGTCGAAAACGAAGGCAACGGCCGCATGTGCACCACGGCGCCACCGGTGCATATCGCCATCACCGGCATCGAGAAGATCGTGGAAAAGCTCGAACACGTGCCACCGCTGCTCTCGCTGCTGACCCGTTCGGCGACCGGCCAGAACATCTCGACCTACTTCAACATGATCTCCAGCCCGCGCAAAGCTGGCGAAAAGGACGGTCCGGGCGAAGTGCACCTGGTGCTGCTCGACAACGGCCGCACCCAGGCTTACGCCGACGAGCAGTTGCGCAAGACCCTGCAATGCATCCGCTGCGGCGCCTGCATGAACCACTGCCCGGTCTACACCCGCATCGGCGGCCACGCCTACGGCACGACCTATCCCGGCCCGATCGGCAAGATTATTTCGCCGCACATGCTGGGGCTGGAAGCGACCGCCAGCCTGACCACCGCCTCGTCTCTGTGCGGCGCCTGCGGCGAAGTGTGCCCGGTCAAGATTCCCATTCCCGAACTGCTCATCCGACTGCGCAAAGAAGCCTTCTCCGAACCCCATGCCAATCCGAGCATGCGCGGCCAGGGTGCCGGCTACAGCGCGCGAATTTCGGGTGTCTGGCGGGCCTGGAGCGCGATCTATAGTTCGCCCGTCCTGTATCGCACCGCCTCCTGGCTGACGAGCCGATTCCGCTGGCTGACGCCGCGCAAGCAGGCCGGCTGGACCTCGGTCCGCACGCCCATCCAGCCCGCACCCAAGCGCCTGCGCGACCTGATCAAGGAACGCACCTAACCCCTCTTGCCCGGAGCGTCGGCAACGTCGGCCTCCGGGATTTTTTTACCGCGCAGCAGCCGCTCGGCCCCAGTATTTTCCTACCAGACGGAAGACAATGAATTCACTAATCCGGAATCTTCAAGAAACCCTGCCCGCCAGCCAGGTGATTACCGACGATCTGCGCCGTCTCGCCTATGGCACCGACGCCAGCTTCTATCGCCTTATCCCCCAAATCGTCGCCGTCATCGAGAACGAGGACGAGGCCCGCACCGTTCTCGCTGCCGCCCGCCAGCACCAGACGCCGGTCACCTTCCGCGCCGCCGGCACCAGCCTGTCCGGGCAAGCCCTGTCGGATGGCGTACTGGCGCTGATCGGCGAAGGTTTCGCCACCTACGAACTGGCCGCCGATGCCAGCCACGTGCGCGTCGGCCCTGGCATGGTCGGTGGCGAGGTCAATCGCCGGCTGGCGCCTCTCGGCAAGAAAATCGGGCCTGACCCGGCCTCCATCGGTGCCGCCAAGATCGGCGGCATCGCCGCCAACAACGCCTCCGGCATGTGCTGCGGCACGGCGCAGAACAGCTACAAGACGCTGGCCGGCCTGCGCGTCATGCTGGCCGACGGCACGCTGCTCGATACCGAAGACCCGGCCAGC
>JAEUOH010000154.1 GCA_016790845.1 Dechloromonas sp. | reverse complement strand
CGCAGGCTGGCGAGGTCACGCGGCCGGGCGTTGCGCAGCGCGATGCGCCCGGCGATGCGCTCGATGTCGGCGATGCCCTTGAGTTCGCGCCGCACCTCGCCGGCCATCCGCCCATAGTCGTCGAGCAATGCCTCGACAGCGCCGTGGCGGGCGGCGGGAATCTCGCGCTCGCGCAGCGGGTGGTGCAGCGCGTGGCGCAACAAGCGTGAGCCCATGCTGGTCACGCAGTGGTCGAGCAGTGAAAAAAGCGTCGGCGATGGTTGCCCGCGCAACGTTTCGGTCAATTCCAGATTGCGCCGCGTGGCGAGGTCGAGCCCGAGATACGCACCTTCGAGTTCCACGGTCAACGCCCGCAAATGCGGCAATTTGCCGGATTGCGTGGCCTGCGCATATTGCAGTAGCGCCCCGGCGGCGGCGATGGCCGGTTTGAGGCCTTCGGCACCGAAGCCAGCGAGCGAAGCGACCTGGAATTGCTCGCACAGCAAGCGGCGGGCTGAATCGAACTCGAAATACCAGTCCGGCTGCCGAGTGCGCGCCGCGTCGCGGCCGAAGTCCGGCGTCCACGATTCGGGATGGAGTATTTCGGCCGGGCGAATGCGTTCCAGCGTCGCCTGAATCTGCTCGACCGGGATTTCGGTGAGAATGAACTCGCCGCTGGCCAGGTTCAGCCGTGCCAGCCCGGCGGTATTGCGCGTGGTGGTAATCGCCAGCAGCCAGATGTCCTGCTTGTCGTCGATCAGCGCCGCATCGGTCAGCGTGCCCGGCGTGACGATGCGTGCCACGGCGCGCTCGACCGGCCCCTTGCTGGTTGCCGGGTCGCCAATCTGCTCGCAGATCACGGCCGATTCGCCGGCCTTGACCAGCTTGGCGAGGTAGGGTTCCAGCGAATGGAAGGGCACGCCGGCCATCTTGATCGGCACGCCTGCCGACTGCCCGCGCGTGGTCAGCGTGATGTCGAGCAGGCGCGCCGCTTTCTCGGCATCCTCGTAGAAAAGCTCGTAGAAATCACCCATCCGGTAGAAGAGCAGCGTGTTCGGATGATTCGCCTTGAGCGCCAGGTACTGGCGCATCATCGGGGTGTG
>JAEUOH010000117.1 GCA_016790845.1 Dechloromonas sp. | reverse complement strand
CATCCCGGCCGACCAGGTACGCGAGTTGTGTCGTGCCTATGCGGCCGAGCAGGTCGAGCGCCAGAAGAAGGACTTTATCCGTCTCGGCGTGCTGGGCGACTGGGGCAATCCCTACCTGACCATGAGCTTCAAGGCCGAGGCCGATGAAATCCGCGCGCTGGGCAAGATTCTCGAACAGGGCTATCTCTATCAGGGCTTGAAGCCGGTTAACTGGTGTCTCGATTGCGGTTCGGCGCTCGCTGAGGCCGAGGTCGAGTACGAGGACAAGAATTCGCCGGCCATCGACGTGGCCTTCGAGGTGCATGAAAACCATGCCGCCAAGCTCGCCGCCGCCTTTGGCCTGACTCACCTTCGCGGCCCGGCCTTTGCGGTGATCTGGACCACCACGCCGTGGACGTTGCCGGCCAACGAGGCGGTCAGCGTGCATCCGGATCTGACCTACGATCTGGTCGAAACCGAGAAGGGTGCGCTGATATTGGTGCGCGAACTGGCCGAGGCGGCGCTCAAGCGCTACGGGCTGGAAGGCACGGTGGCAGCTTCTTGCACCGGCGACAAGCTCGACCAGATTCTGCTCAGGCACCCGTTCCAGAACCGCGATGTCGCCATCATCTGCGGCACCCACGTAACCACCGAAGCCGGTACCGGCCTGGTGCATACCGCCCCGGCGCACGGCGTAGACGACTACAACATCGGCAAGAAATACGGCCTGCCGGTGAACAACCCGGTCGGCAACGATGGCAAATTCATCAGTACGACACCGGCCCTGTCGGTGGGCGAGTTGGCCGGCAAGACAGTGTGGGAAGCCAACCCGCTGGTGTTGCAGGAACTCGACAGTCGCGGTCGACTGCTCAAAAACGAGAAAATCCAGCACAGCTACCCGCATTGCTGGCGCCACAAGACGCCGATCATTTTTCGTGCGACCACGCAGTGGTTCATCGGCATGGAGCACAAGAAGGACGAAAACGCTTCGACGCTGCGCTGGATTGCCGAGCGCGCCGTCGATGAAACGCAGTTTTTCCCGGCCTGGGGTCGCGCCCGGCTGGAGGCGATGATGAAGACCCGCCCGGACTGGTGCGTCTCGCGTCAGCGTAACTGGGGCGTGCCGATTCCTTTCTTCCTGCACAAGGAATCGGGCCTGCCGCATCCGCGTACCGCCGAACTGGTCGAGCAGGTCGCGCAACGCGTCGAGAAGGCTGGCATCGAAGCCTGGTTCAGTCTCGACGCCGCCGAGTTGCTCGGCGCCGAGGCGGACCAATACGTCAAGATGAAGGATACGCTTGATGTCTGGTTCGATTCCGGCACGACGCACTGGCATGTGCTGCGCGGCTCGCATGCCGCTGAATCGACTTATCCGGCAGATTTGTACTTAGAAGGCTCTGACCAGCATCG
>JAEUOH010000067.1 GCA_016790845.1 Dechloromonas sp. | reverse complement strand
CAGCCGCGAAATCAGCGGCTTGCCCTCGCGCACCGCAGCGCGCACGGCCAGCGCGGTGCCGACGTTATGGACGATGACGCCGATGTCCGCCGGACGGCCGTCGGCCGGCACCTCGATGCCGGTCAGGACTTGAATGAGCTGTTTCTCCGAACCCATCGGATAGCGCGCCGGCACCGGGCGGATCTGCACGGCGGCGAAATCCGCAGCTGCAGCGCGCATGGCAGCGATGGCTTCGGGCTTGTTGTCTTCGATGCCGACCAGCGCGACCTGGGCTCCGGTGGCGTGGAGCATGATGCGGATGCCATCGACGATGCCGGCGGCCTGATCGCGCATCAGCCGGTCGTCGCAGGAAAGATAGGGTTCGCATTCGCCGCCGTTCATCACCAGCGTCGCCACCTTGGCGCGCGAGGCGCCGATCAGCTTGACGGCCGACGGGAAGGCTGCGCCGCCCAGGCCGACCACGCCGGCGGCGGCAACGCGCTTGCCGATTTCCGCCGGGGCCAGCGCGAAGGGATCGTCGCAGCCGTGCAGTTCGCACCACTCGTCGGCGCCATCGGCTTCGAGGATGATCGCAGGCATCGACAGGCCGGACGGATGCGGTGCGGTTATTTCGGTCACGGCGACGATCGTGCCGGAGGTCGGCGCATGGATCGGCGCCGAGACCATCCCCTGCGCCTCGGCAATGGTTTCACCTTTCTTGACCTTCTGGCCGACCAGCACTGCCGGCCGTGCCGCGCCGCCAAGGTGCTGCTGCAACGGCAGATAGAGGCGCGCCGGCACCGGCATGACGCGCACCTTCTGGTCGGCAGCGGGCCGCTTGTGGTCGTCCGGATGCACCCCCCAGTCATCGCCGAGAAAATGCTTGAAGAAATTCATGGCGCCCATGCTGAATTCACGCCGCCAGTGGCTTGGGCATTACCCAGTGCTGCAACGTAACCGGCACCGGCTTCATCGCCAGCGCGTCGGTCGGGCATTTCTCGACGCAGCTCGAACAACCGGTGCAGGCTTCGCGGAAGACGTTATGCACCTGCTTGGCGGCGCCGATGATGGCATCGGTCGGGCACACCTTGCTGCAACGACAGCAGCCGATACACAGTTCTTCGGCGACGACAGCGATTTTCGGGCCGTCGTCGGCCATCGCAGAAAGATCGACCGTCAGCCCCAGCTTGGCAGCGATGGCGGCAGCCAGCGTCTTGCCGCCCGGCGGGCAGCAGGTCGGTGCGGCCGTGCCGTCGGCAATCGCTTCGGCGGCGCCGGAACAACCCGGAAACCCGCATTGCCCGCAGTTCGACCCCGGCATCATGGCGATCAGTTCCTCGACCAGCGGGTTGCCTTCGACGGCGAGGAACTTGTTGGCGACCCCCAGAATGATGCCGAGCGCGGCACCGAGAATCGTCAGGCTGAGAATGGCGGCGATCATTTGCGTTTTTCTCCCTTAGACGTTGAGACCGGAAAAGCCCATGAAAGCGAGGGCCAGCAGGCTGATGGTGACGAAGGAAATCGGCGCCCCGGCGAAGGCGGCCGGCACGCGGGCCAGCGCGATGCGCTCGCGCAACCCGGCAAAGATGAGCAGGACGATGGTGAAACCGAGCGCCGAGCCGAAACCGTAGAGCAGGCTCTTGAACAGGCTGAACTTCTGTTCGACATTGAGCAGCGCGACGCCGAGCACCGCGCAGTTGGTGGTGATCAGCGGCAGGTAGATACCCAGCGACTGGTAGAGCCCGGGGCTGGCCTTCTTGATGAACATCTCGGTGAATTGCACCACCGCCGCGATGACCAGGATGAAGGTCAGGATGCGCAGGTAGCCGAGCCCGAGTGGTTGCAGCAGCCAGTTGTCGAGCATCCACGAGGCGCCGACCGCCAGCGTGATGACGAAGGTAGTCGCCAGCCCCATCCCGAAGGCGCTATCGACGCTTTTCGAAACGCCCATCACCGGACAGAGGCCGAGGAACTTGATCAGCACCACGTTGTTGACCAGCGCGGTGGAAAGCAGCAGCAGGATGAATTCGCTCATGGCAGTCAAGGTTCAGTTTTTCTGACTGCTCCAATGCACAAGGCGTGCCAAATGCGAGAACACCCCGCGAACCGGCGTCAATGCACGCTTTTGCGGTCAACGCACCAAAACAGGGCTTTTTTGCGACCCACGGTGTCGCAAACACGACACGCGTTTCGTCGCATTTGCCGCGCAATCCTGACAACAGGCCGCCATTTCATTCGCCGCGCCTAAAAGGCACGGAAGCTGCTTGCAAGGTAACCGATAGCGCGAACCCGAACCAAACCAACGAATCCGCAGGAGCGAATCATGTCGGCTGCCAGCACCGCCAAAGCCCCCACCGTTCTCCAGAAAACGGAACTGCCGCCCGAGGCCTATCGCCAGGCGGTGGATCAGGCCGATCTGGCGATTTCGATCACCGACCCGCGTGCCAACATCCTGTTCGCCAATGAAGCCTTCGCCCGCGTCACCGGCTACCGCGTCGATGAAATCGTCGGCAAGAACGAATCGGTGCTTTCCAACCACACCACGGCACCCGAGGTCTATAAGTCGATGTGGAAGGATCTGTCGGCCGGGCGCCCGTGGTCCGGCAAGCTGCTCAACCGGCGCAAGGACGGCGAACTCTATCTGGCCGAGCTGACCATTTCGCCGGTCGTCGATGCCAAGGGCAAGACGACCCACTATCTGGGCATGCACCGCGACGTCACCGAGATGCACCGTCTGGAGCGCGTCGTGCGCAACCAGAAGAAACTGATCGAATCGGTGATCGATGCCGCGCCGATGGCTTTCGCGCTGCTCGACCAGACCGGCCGCGTGATTCTGGACAACCAGGAATACAAGAAGCTGGTCAGCGACCTGCACGTCAAGGAGCCGGCCCACGCGCTGCTCGACAGCCTGCAGCCGCATTGGCGCGAGTCGCTGGCCAGCGACCCCGGACAAATCACGTTCACCAACAGCGAATCGCGCATCGACCGCGCCGCCGGGCGTCCGCGCTGGCTCTCGGTTTCGGCGTCGATCATCGAAATGCATGGCGACTGCGCCGACAGCTATTTCTGCTCGGCCGGCCAGCCCGGCCTGCTGCTGGTGATTTCCGACATCAGCTCGCTGCGCGAGGAACAGGAGCGCGCGCGCGCCGCCGCGCTGCAGGCGGTGCTGGCCGACGAAGAGCGC
>JAEUOH010000033.1 GCA_016790845.1 Dechloromonas sp. | reverse complement strand
CCGAAAACACAATCGACCTTTTCTTCCTGCAGGCACCTGATTACAATTTCTGCACCGCTGATCATCATTCTTTAGCCCAAAAAAGCTGTTGCCTGAAAAACGTATAACCTTAATCGACTGACCAACTTCGGTCAAGGCGTTGCAGCATAACCACAGGCTTTCCAAGGCCTTTTCCCGGAAGAGACAACCCTGGCTTCATCCTACGAACTGGATCATTTTCTCGAATCCGTCGAACGCCGCGCATTCAAGCAGGCAATGTTCGCGGTACGCGACGAGGAAGGGGCGCTCGATATCGTTCAGGACAGCATGCTCAAGCTGGCCGAAAAATACGGTGACCGTCCGGCAGAAGAATTCCCGATGCTTTTCCAGCGCATTCTGCAAAACACGATTCGAGACTACTACCGCCGCCACAAGGTTCGCTCGATGTGGACCACAGTGCTCTCCGCGTTCTCATCGAACGACGAGGACGATCACGATCCCCTTGAAACACTGGCAGCCGACGAGGATCAAGGCGGTCCGCGGACGCCGGAAAGCCAGCTATTGCAGACACAGACCCTGGCGGCGATTGATGACGAAATCAAGAAGCTGCCTGCCCGTCAACGCGAAGCCTTCCTGATGCGTTATTGGGAAGATATGGACGTCGCCGAGACTGCAGCGGCGATGGGCTGCTCCGAAGGCAGCGTCAAGACCCATTGCTCACGCGCCACCCACGCGTTGGCCGCCGCCCTCTCGGCACGAGGTATCAAGCTATGAACGAAGAACGCTACGCTTCGCGGATTCGGCAGGCGCTGAATCACGGACTGAACGACACCTCCCCGGCAGTCGCCAGGCGACTTGAAGCCGCCCGCCACCAGGCGATCTCTCGCCAGAAGCAGACGGCTCCGCAATTGGCGCTGGCGGGCAACAAAACACCGGCTTTCCATATACGATCCATTCCGGACAACCGCTACTTGCGGCAGGCTCTGGCACTTCTGGCCCTGTTGCTTGGAATGTGGATTTCCTTCTACATGGACAGTGTCAGGTATATCTCGCAGATCGAGGAAGTCGACAGCGCCCTGCTTGCGGACGACCTGCCTCCCGAGGCTTTCATGGACAAAGATTTTTTCCAATGGCTAAAAGACGATACCTCGGAGGAGTAATCCTGAGTTTGGCTCTTGCGAGCGCGGTGGCGTATGCCCAAGCGCCAGCCACGGCGCTCATCGGCACGCCGCCGCAACCAGGCTGGAGTTCTCTCAATCCACAACAGAAAACCATCTTGGCACCTCTAGAAGGCGAATGGGACAAGATGGAAAACATTCGTCGAAAAAAATGGCTGGGGCTCGCCGAGCGCTATCCGAGCCTAAAAACCGAAGAGCAACAACGCATTCAGGACCGCATGCGCGATTGGGCCGCCCTAACGCCAGAACAACGTGCAAAGACAAGGGATAGCTACAAGGAATTCAGCCAGTTGCCTTCGGAGCAAAAGGCGGTCGTGAAACAAAAGTGGGAAGCCTATTCCAACCTGTCACCCGAGGAAAAGCAGCGGGTTCGCCAAGGCGGCAAGTCGGCGCAACTCTTGATTCCCGCAACCGAGCCACCTCCCCTGTCCCCCGAGCCTCCAAACCACACGGAAGGCAGCGTAGCGCCGACACCGTCGACCGTCGGCGAGGCGGTGAAAAACTGATGAGTACACCACTTCCCGGCCTTGGCCGCCGCCTGGCAAGCATGTTGTACGAAGGGCTTGTCGTGTTTGCCGTGCTTCTGATCGGCTTTCTGCTACCGCAGATCGTGCTTGCCGCCTATGGCCTGGGCATGAACAACCGAATGATGTGGCTGCACGTTCTGCTGTTGCTGATGCTGTATTTCGTCTGGTTCTGGATGAACGGCGGGCAGACGTTACCAATGAAGACCTGGAAACTTCGCCTGGCCGGCGCAAACGGGCAGGCGCTGCGCCCCTTGCAGGCGGTGCTGCGCTACCTGGCGGCCTGGCCGAGCGTCCTGTTATTCGGCATTGGCGTACTCTGGGCGCTATTCGACAAGGATCGCCAGTTCCTGCACGATCGGATCGCCGGCACCTGGATCATGCACGCAGACAAGCAGTGACTGACGCGCTCTAGCGACGCTCAACCCACCACAGCATCCCGACCGCCGCCAGGAAAAACAGCACCGATGGTGCAGTTGCGCTGGCGAAGGGTGGCCAGGCATTGATGACGCCCAGGTTTGAAAACAGGCCATTCAGGGCATAGAACAGGATGCCCAGCATGACACCCGCAAAAATCTTCAGGCTGACACCGCCCACCCGATTGTGCGAATAGCCGAACGGCAGTGCCAGTGCCACCATGACCAGGGAGGCCAGCGGATATACCAGCTTCTTCCAGAACGCTATCTCATAACGCTCGGTCTTCTGGCGGTTCTCCGACAGGTGCGTCGTATAGTTGATCAATCCAAGCAGCGACATGCGCTCGGGGGCGACCATCAAAACAGCCAATAAATCCGGGTTGACCGCAGACACCCATTCGGCGGTATCGCTTCGTTCGACCCGCGACGTATCGCCATCCAGCACCGTCCGCACCACGCCCTTCAGCAGCCAGTGGTCAGGCGGCTGGAACTCTGCTTCCTCGACGTCGGTCACCGACTCGAGGGCGTTCTTCGAGTCGAATTTGTAAATCCGCATGCCCTTCAGGCGAGCATCCGGCGTGGCCTGCCTAATGTTGATAAAATTATGCCCATCCTTTACCCACAACCCGGATTCAAAACCTTGCTGGGCGATCACGCTGCTCATCGCACGCGCCCGCATTTCCTGTGCAAAACGTTCGGCCGCCGGCACCAGGCCTTCGCCGACCAGTACCGTCAGCAAGACCAGCAACCCGGCCACGCGAAAAAGCGTCATCAAAAGGTCGCGAGTTGCCAGTCCGGAGGCCCGGAGAACCGTGATCTCCGAGTGCCGGGCCAGCGTGGATAGCGCATACAGCGAACCGATCAGCGCGGCGATGGGAATCAGTTCGTAAACCAGGCCGGGCAGGCTCAAGGCCACGAAAACGACGGCATGGCCGAGCTGATAGCTGCCCTTGCCGACACTGCGCAATTCATTGATCAGATCGAAAAAGCTGAAAAGCGCCAGAAATGCCACGAGTACCAAAAAAATGGCGCCCAGCGTCTCGCGCATCAGGTAACGCTGGTAAAGGCGCAGACGAAACATCAGGCTTGCCCCCTTTGCCACGGCATTTTTATGGCGATCCGCTTGTAGAACAGCAACATCAAGGGAATCAGCATTACCGCGTGCGCCGCCCAGACACCGATCCAGAACGACAATTTGCCTTGCGCCACCCAAGCCTGGCTGATCGAAATCATGTTGCTGTAGATCGCATAGATCAGGATGGCGATCAGCATGTTGGCCGAGCGCCCGGCCCGCGGATTGACGTAAGACAGCGGAATCGCCAGCAAGGCCAGGATGATCGCCGAAACCGGCATGCCAATTCGCCACAGCAATTCACCGCGCGCCGGATTGCTATCATCCAGAACGAGCTCGGTGAATGGCAGGCGATTTGGCGAACGCTCGGTCGGTTTGGATTCGCCGTCCTCCGTCCTGACCTTGTAGCGTTCGAACTCCATGACCTTGAACTCGGGCGTTCCCGGCTCCACCTCGTAGCGCCGACCATGCTCAAGCACCACGAAGCGATCGCCGTTGGGCGCGAATTCCTGGTAGCCGGTATCGGACATTACGACGCCCAGCTTGCCTTCCTGCATCGAGGCCACGAACACATTGCCGACGCGGCTCGCGTCATCGGCCACGGATTCGACGAAAAACACGCGTTGACCGCGCTTGGCCTCGCGAAAAGCGCCGGGCGACACTTGCGACACATCGCTGCGCGCCGAGAGGCGCTGCTTGTATTCGGCGGTGTTGTAATTGGCCCATGGCGACAGGAATCCGGAAAGCACCGCGATCGCCAGAACGATGGGCAGCGCGAATTTCATCACCGGCCGAATCCAGGCCGTCAGCGGCTGGCCGCAGGAAAACCAGACCACCATCTCGGAATCGCGGTAGGCGCGCGACAAGCTGAGCAGGATAGCCACGAACAGCGTCAGCGAGAGCAGGACCGGCATGAAATTCAGGGCCGCGAAACCCAGCAGTGAAGCCACCGCCTCGGGCGCAATTCGCCCGCCCGCCGCATCCTTGAGCAGGCGGATCAACTGCGTTGAGGCAAGGATTGCCAGCAAGGCGACACTGATGCCGGCGGCTGCCTGAGCGAACTCGCGCCGGACGGCGCGCTCGAATATCATGCTTTGACGAAACCAAAAAAATGCGTGGATAATCCCACGGATACTGATATTTCCATGAACTGGAGCAGCCTGTGGAATTTAGCATAAAAAGCCGTAGCCCGGAAAAACAGCGCGGTGCGTGCGTCGTCGTCGGCGTCTTCGACTCGCGTAAACTGACGCAACCGGCGGCTGCGTTAGACAAGGCTGCCAACGGCTACATCGCCGGCATCCTCGGCCGTGGCGACATGAACGGCGACGCCGGCAGCAGCCTGTTGCTGCAGAACGTTCCCGGCACGCTATGCGACCGCGTGTTGTTGATCGGCCTCGGCAAGGAAAAGGAATTTCACGAGAAGGAATTCGCCAAGGCCATCCGCACGGCGCTCAAGGCAATCAACGAAACAGGCGCCACGGACGCATCAATCTATCTGTGCGAACTGCCCGTCAGGAAGCGCAGCCTGGCCTGGCGGATTCGCCAGAGCGCGATGATCGCACAGGAAGCCGCTTACAAGTTCGAACAGTTCAAAAGCAAGAAGGACGACACTCGCCGCCCGCTGAAAAAGCTGTCTTTCTGTGTCGACCGGCGCAGCGAACTGCCGCTGGCCGAGGAGGCCCTGGCGCAAGGCCTGGCTATCTCCGAGGGCATGTCGCTGGCCCGCGATCTGGGCAATTTGCCGCCCAACATCTGCCACCCGACCCACATCGCGGAGCTTGCGCAAGCCATGGCCGGCGAATTCAAGCTCGACTGCGAGATTCTCGAACGCGCCGACATGGAAAAACTCGGGATGCATTCGCTGCTCGCCGTCGCCCAAGGCTCGCATCAACCGCCCAAGCTGATCGTACTCAGCCACAAGGGCGGGAAAGCCGGCGAAAAACCCGTCGTGCTGGTCGGCAAGGGCGTCACCTTCGACACCGGCGGCATTTCGCTGAAACCGGCGCCGGACATGGACGAAATGAAATACGACATGTGTGGCGCGGCCAGTGTGCTGGGCACGCTGCGCACGGTGGCGCGTCTGAAACTGCCGATCAACCTGACCATCATCGTACCGGCCACCGAAAACATGCCTGGTGGCGGGGCAACCCGACCGGGCGACATCGTCACCTCGATGTCGGGCCAGACCATCGAGATTCTCAACACCGACGCCGAAGGCCGTCTGATCCTGTGCGATGCGCTGACCTATGCCGAACGCTTCGACCCCGATACCGTCATCGATGTGGCGACGCTGACCGGCGCCTGCGTCGTTGCGCTTGGAAGTGTCGCCAGCGGGCTGTTCGCCAACAAGGACGCCCTCGCCCACGATTTGCTCGACGCCGGCAACGAAGCCCACGACCGTGCCTGGCACATGCCGCTGTGGGACGATTACCAGGAACTACTGAAAAGCCCCTTCGCCGACATGGGCAACATCGGCGGCCGCTGGGGTGGCGCCATCACCGCCGCCTGCTTCCTGTCGCGCTTCACCAAGAAATTCAGGTGGGCGCACCTCGACGTCGCCGGCACCGCGTACAAATCCGGTGCCGACAAGGGCGCCACCGGCCGGCCTGTTCCCCTGCTCGCCCATTACCTGATGCAGCGCGCCGGCAAGCTCAATTGACCCAAGTTTTCTTTTACCACGGCGCATCGGACAAGATCGCCGCCGCCTGTGCACTGCTCGGCGGCGCCTACGCGAAGAAGAAGCCGATGCTCGTCTTCGCGCCTGAAAAAGAGGTCGCCGATAATGTCGACCGCAGCTTGTGGACGCAGTCGGCGCTCGGCTTCATCCCGCATTGCCGGGCCGATTCGCCGCTCGCTGCCGAAACGCCGATCCTGATCACCGACAACCTCGACCAACTGCCGCAGGACGAGCGGCTGATGAACCTGAGCCAGGTGATTCCGCCCGGCTTCTCGCGCTTTCAGAGCCTGATCGAAGTGGTCGGCCGCGACGAAGCTGATCGCGAGAGCGCCCGCGAACGCGTCAAGTTCTACAAGGACCGCGGCTACGACGTGCGTTACTTCGATCTCAGCGAGCGTTAGGAAGAACCCCATGGCCAGCCCCATCCTCGCCCGCGCCGATGCCCTGATGCAGCGGCGGCGCCCGACCAGCCCGGAACCCGATGACGTGCCGCTGCTCACCGACGCCATCAGCCCGGAGGACGACATTCCGCTGCTGGTCGATGTCGAAACCCCGGCGCCAGTCGCCGAAGCCACGCCGGCATTCGAAGCCGAAATCGAGACCGAAGCGACTGACGAGCCGCTCGCTGCAGCCGCCGCGCATCCCGAACCAACTGCAGAAGACACCCCCAGCCTGGCTTTCGAAGGCGAAATGCTGGACATCATCGCCCATGAACTGGCGCGGCGGGTCAATGATCGCTTGGCCGCCGAACTCCCCGGCATCATCGAAAGCACCATTCGAGAGTTTCTGGCCGAGCCGGAAATCCTGACGCTGACCAAGCCGCGCGACTGAGTTTGCGGCGAAGCCGGAGCCTCGCTCCGGTATAATTTCGGGTTTTCCCCTTTTCCGCCAAGCCCATGGAACTCGCCAAAGCCTTCGAACCAGCCGACATTGAACGTCGCTGGTACCCCGAGTGGGAAGCCCGAAATTACTTCGCTGCCGGAGTCGACCGCAGCAAACAGGACAATTTCTGCATCCTGCTGCCGCCGCCCAACGTCACTGGCACGCTGCACATGGGCCATGGCTTCAACCAGACGATCATGGACGCCCTGACCCGCTACTACCGGATGCGTGGTCACAACACGTTGTGGCAACCGGGTACCGACCACGCCGGCATCGCGACGCAGATCGTCGTTGAGCGCCAGCTGGACGCGCAGGGCATTTCCCGCCATGACCTCGGCCGCGAGAAGTTCCTGGAAAAGGTTTGGGAATGGAAGGAATACTCCGGCAACACCATCACCAAGCAGATGCGCCGCATGGGCACCAGCCCGGACTGGACGCGCGAGCGCTTCACGATGGATGCCGGCCTCAACAAGGTCGTCACCGAGACCTTCGTCCGCCTCTACAACGAAGGCCTGATCTACCGCGGCAAGCGCCTGGTGAACTGGGACCCGAAGCTGCATACCGCCGTCTCCGACCTCGAAGTCGTGCAAGAGGAAGAAGACGGTTTCATGTGGCAGATCCGCTATCCGCTCGCCGATGGCTCGGATAGTCTGGTGGTCGCCACGACCCGCCCGGAAACCATGCTCGGCGACACCGCCGTGATGGTTCATCCAGAGGACGAGCGCTACAAGCACATGATCGGCAAGATGGTGAAATTGCCGCTCACTGACCGCGAAATCCCGGTCATCGCGGACAGTTACGTCGATCTCGAATTCGGCACCGGTTGCGTCAAGGTGACGCCGGCGCACGACTTCAACGACTACGCCGTCGGCCAGCGCCATAACCTGCCGATGATCTCCATCCTGACCCTGGATGCCAAGATCAACGACCATGCCCCGGAAAAGTACCGCGGCCTGGACCGCTTCGATGCCCGCAAGGCCATCGTCGCCGACCTGGAAGCCGCCGGCCTGCTCGTTCAGATCGACAAGCACAAGCTCAAAGTGCCGCGTGGCGACCGGACCGGCGTCGTCATCGAGCCGATGCTCACCGACCAGTGGTTTGTCGCCATGTCGAAGCCGGGCGCCGATGGCAAGTCGATCACCGAGAAGGCACTTGAAGTCGTCCATTCCGGCGAGATCAAGTTCTATCCGGAAAACTGGGTCAATACCTACAACCAGTGGCTGAACAATATTCAGGACTGGTGTATTTCCCGCCAGCTGTGGTGGGGCCACCAGATTCCGGCCTGGTACGGGGTCAATGGCGAGGTCTTCGTTGCCCACAACGAGGAAGAAGCCCGTCATCTGGCTGATCAGGCCGGTTACGCCGGTCAACTCAACCGCGACGAGGATGTCCTCGACACCTGGTATTCCTCTGCCCTGTGGCCCTTCTCGACGCTGGACTGGACCGGAGACGAGGCCACCGATGCCGCCAACCCGGTTTTGCAGCAATATTTGCCGTCGACCGTGCTCGTCACCGGCTTCGACATCATCTTCTTCTGGGTCGCCCGCATGGTGATGATGTCGAAGCTCATCACCTGCAGGATCCCCTTCAAGCTCGTGTACGTGCACGGCCTGATCCGCGATGGCGAAGGCCAGAAGATGTCAAAGTCCAAGGGCAATGTGCTTGACCCGAT
>JAEUOH010000029.1 GCA_016790845.1 Dechloromonas sp. | reverse complement strand
TCGACGCCGATTACCAGAAGCGAGGGATCGGCCAGGAACTGCTTCGGCGTACCCAATCCCTTGCCGGCGACGAAGTTACCCTCATCCTTCTTTCCGCACCCGGTGCAATGGCGTATTACCCAAAAGTCGGCTTGGCAAAGGCCGACAATGCTTTCGTCGTTCGGCGCAAGCGTTGATGCCGCAGTACCGGACATTCCAAAGACTGCAACACGCCGTCCTCATTCGAGTAAGTGGCATCGAGTCGGCGCTCGATTAGAATTCCGTTGCAATTGTCTGAATCGACCACCGTGAAAAAAACCGAAATCACCGAGTTCTATACTCGCCTGCGCGACAACAACCCGACACCGACCACTGAACTGGCGTATGAAACGCCCTTCCAGTTGCTGATCGCAGTCATTCTTTCGGCGCAGGCGACCGATGTCGGCGTCAACAAGGCGACGATGAAGCTGTTTCCGGTCGCTCCCACGCCGGCGGCGATGCTGGCGCTCGGCGTCGAGGGGCTGATCGAATACATCAAGACCATCGGCCTGTTTCGCACCAAGGCGAAGAACGTGATCGCCACCTGCCGCATGCTGGTCGAGCTGCATGGCGGCGCGGTGCCGGAGAATCGCGCGGCGCTCGAAGCGCTGCCGGGGGTCGGGCGCAAGACGGCGAATGTGGTGCTCAACACCGCTTTTGGCCACCCCACCATCGCCGTCGATACGCACATTTTCCGCCTTGGCAACCGTACCGGGCTGGCGCCGGGCAAGACGGTGGATGAGGTCGAGCAGAAGCTCCTGCGCGTGACACCCGACGAATTCAAGAAAGACGCGCACCACTGGCTGATCCTGCACGGGCGCTACGTGTGCAAGGCGCGCAAGCCGGAATGCGGGCGTTGCGTGGTCGCCGATCTCTGCCGTTTCAAGGGCAAGAACCTGTGAACGTCGCCAGCAGCCTGGCCAGCGGGCCGCACCCGCTGCCCGAACTGGCGGCAAGCGCCGTGCGCCAGGCGCTGGCCCGCGCCGGACTCGCACGCGCCGACAGCGTGCTGCTTTTTCTCACCCGCAATTTTGCCCGCCACGCGCAAGCAGCGCTGGTCGCCGCAGCGCGCGCCGCCGGCAGTTTGCAGATCAGCGGTTGCACCGCTTATGGCTTGCTGACTGAAGACGGCTGGCTGCTCGACCAGTCGGGCGCCGCCGCGCTGGTCATCGGAGAAACGGAAACCGCAGCCGAGCCGGATTCGCCGCTGCTGTCGTTCAGCGGCCACGGCACACTGCCCTGGGGCTGGCAGTCAGGGGCGCCGCGCGCCGGCCTGCTCGACAGCGATGCGACCGCCTGGGCACATGGCCGGCTGGCCGACGACAGTTGTGCCGAAACCCGCCTGCCCCGGTTACGCACCCGTATCGCCTGCGCCACCGGATTACGCTTGCTGGGCGAAACGATCACCGTCGACGCTGCTGCCGGCTACGATCTCCAGCGCTGTGGCGGACTGGCAGCCAGCGACAGCCTGCAGCGTTGCCTGCCGGCGGAACTGCGGCAGAATCCGCCGCTGCATCAGATCGTCGTCATAGTTCAGCCCGGACTGCCGGGAGTGCCCATCCTCGGCGTCAATGGTGACGGTTCGTTGAGCCTGGCGGCGCCTATGACGGCAGGCACCAGAATTCGCTGGGCGATTCGCCAGCCGCTGGCGGCTGAGCAGGACATGCGGCAATCCCTGCTTGCTGCGGTCGACGCCGAAAAACGGCCCAATTTCGCGGTAATGTTTTCCTGCCTCGGTCGCGGACCATTGTTCTACGGCAACGATGACCGCGACCTGCTGGCCTTCCGCGAGCAGTTTCCCGGCGTGCCGCTGATCGGCGCCTACGGTAGCGGGCAGATCGCCCCGGTGGACGGAGAAAACCGCCTGTTCCAGAACACCGTCGTCACCCTGTTATACGAAAGCCTTCATGTTTAATCCCTCCCGCGACCAGGTGCGCCAGTTTTTCTGTTCCGCCTGGAAGAAGCATCAGGAACGTCTGCCGCTGGTCGGCGCCGAAGTGACCGCCGCCGACATCGCCGCCCGCCACCCGGAATATCACGCGCTGCTGTCCGACGCCGATCAGGCCCTGGGCCAGGAGTGGACACCGGAGGGCGGCCAGATGAATCCCTTCCTGCACCTGTCGCTGCACCTGGCGATACACGAGCAGGTCAGCATCGACCAGCCGCCCGGCATCCGCGCCGCCTTCGAAGGGCTGCGCGCACGCCTGGGCCAGCACGAGGCCGAGCATGTGATTCTCGAATGTCTGGGGGAAACCATCTGGCGCGCGCAGCGCCAGGGCGGAGAGATGGATGCGCTGGCCTACGTCGATGCCATCCGCCGCAAGGCCGGGATGATTTGAAACCGCCGGTTGCGGTCGACCGGCAATAAAGGCCGAAAATGGCGACCGACAAAATCGGCCGCCATGGAAATCAGCGTGGCAGGCGGTAGTTGTCCTGGGTCATCAGGTCGACGCCGCATTCGAGGCGTTCGACGTAGTCGATGAACTTGTTGACCGCATCCTTGCCGACGAAGCGGTTGCCGTGTTGCGGGACGATCTGCTCGATGTCGAGTTGGCGCACCATGTTCGCCCAGTATTTGCAGACCTTGCCCGAGACGATGTAGCGCTTGTGGAAGCCGTCCATGTACTGGATATGGCTGTCGAAGTCCGTGACCGGCTCGGACGCCTTGGCCGAGTTCACGATGGAAGCACCGAGGTCGCCGGTGAAGAGAATTTTGGCGACCGGATCGTAGAACTGGAAATTGCCTTCGGCGTGCATGAAATGCGCCGGCAGTGCCGAAATCCTGCACTCGCCGAGCGGGATCGTCACACCGGGATCGGGAATGCCGATGATGCGTTCGGAAACATCCTTGCCGGTCGTGAAGTGCGGCACGAAGCGCGTCCACAGGCTGGAGATCATCACCTTGCAATGCGAGGCGACGAACCACTTGTTGACCGACGCGACGATGTCCGGATCGGGGTGCGAGGCGAAGATGTAGTCAAGATTCTTGGACGAGCAGTACTGCTGCATGTCCATCAACAGGCCGGTATAGGTCATGTTGCCGCCCGGATCGATCAGGGCGCTGTGGCCGTTATCGACGATGAGGAACTGGTTGCACTGAACCGCGCCGGTCGTCTTTTCATCGACCAGGTCGTAAAAGGCGTGGACGATATGCTTGCCGTTGTTGAACAGTTCGACTGCCATGTGATCTCCCCCCGGTAAATGGTGCGCGAATTATCCGTCGCCAAAGCGATTCTGACCAGTGGCAGAAGTACTAGGGCGTGTTCACAGCAAGCGATGGGACTGCGTTTGCCGGGGCGGGATGGGCGCCAAGGCGCGAGGTGCAGGGAATGGTCGTTCCATTCCCAAGCCGAGCAACGCTGGCGACCGCCCGACCCGGCAAACCCGGAGGGCAAGGGTCTGGCGGGGCGCATTGCCGCGTTGCCGTTCGCTTGTGCAGATCACTGCACCGCGCGACCGGCGCCTTGCACTGCCTCCCCGCCAGACCCTTGCGCAGCCCGTCGCTTACTGTGAACACGCCCTAATGCTCGTCACCCGGTGGCGCCACCTTGACCACTTCGTCGAGCGATGTCAGCCCCTGAGCCACCTTCAGCGCGCCGGAGATGCGCAGCGGGCGCATGCCTTCGCGGCTGGCGAGGTCGCGCAACTGGGCCAGGTCGGCATTGGGCCGGATCATCTTGCGCAGTTCCGGCGAATTGAGCAGGATTTCGTAGATGCCGATGCGCCCGCTGTAACCGGTCATCCGGCATTCCAGGCAACCGACCGGCTGATGCAGATGGGTCGGCTCGTTCGACTTCCACGGCGCCACCAGCAGGCGCCAGGCCGCGCGCTGATCCTCGGTGATCGGCACCGCCCTCTTGCAATGCGGACACAGCGTGCGCACCAGGCGCTGCGCCATGACGCCGAGCACCGTCGAGTTGATCAGGTAGGCCGGGACGCCGAGATCGAGCATGCGCGTGATCGCCGACGGTGCATCGTTGGTGTGCAGCGTCGATAGCACGAGGTGGCCGGTCAACGCCGCCTGGATGGCCATTTCGGCGGTTTCCAGATCGCGGATTTCGCCGATCATCACGATGTCCGGATCCTGCCGCATCAGCGCCCGCACACCGTCGGCGAAACCGAGATCGATGTTGTGCTGCACCTGCATCTGGTTGAACGCTGCCTCGACCATTTCGATCGGGTCTTCGATGGTGCAGACGTTGACCTCGGGCGTCGCCAGCTGCTTGAGCGTCGTGTATAACGTCGTCGTCTTGCCCGAGCCGGTCGGACCGGTGACCAGCACGATGCCGTTGGGCGTTCCCGTCATCTGATGCCAGCGCGCTTCATCGTCGCTCGAAAAACCGAGCGAGCGCAGGTCGCGCACCAATACTTCTGGGTCGAAGATGCGCATCACCAGTTTCTCGCCGAAGGCAGTCGGCAGAGTGGACAAGCGCAGCTCGACCTCCTGTCCGTTCGGTGTCCGCGTCTTCACCCGGCCATCCTGCGGGCGACGCTTCTCGATCACGTCCATGCGGCCGAGCAGCTTGATGCGGCTGGTCATCGCGTTCATCACCGCCATCGGAATCTGGTACACCTGATGCAACACGCCGTCGATGCGGAAGCGCACGATGCCGATTTCGCGGCGCGGCTCGATGTGGATGTCGGAAGCGCGCTGATCGAAAGCGTACTGCCACAGCCAGTCGACGATATGAATAATGTGCTGGTCGTTGGCGTCGAACTGGCGGTTTCCCTTGCCCAGTTCGACCAGTTGTTCGAAGCTCGACAAGCCGGCCGTCACCTCGCCCTTGGCCGCCGCCTTCTTGACCGACTTGGCGAGATTGAAGAACTCGACCAGGTAACGCGAGATATCGTCCGGATTGGCCAGCACGCGGCGTATTTCCTTGCGCAGGATGTGCTGAAGTTCCGGCACCCATTCGCGAACGAAGGGCTGGGCCGTGGCGATGACGATCTCGCGCGTCGTCACCTGGACCGGCAGAATGGAAAAGCGACCGGCGTAGGCGCTGGACATCACCTCGGCGACGCCGGTGAAATCGATCTTGAGCGGGTCGATATGCAGGTAGTCAAGGCCGACCTTGCCGGCCAGCCACTCGGTCAGCGCTTCCAGCGTCAGCAGGCGCGCCGGCTGCCCAAGCGGGCGCCATTTCTGGTCGGCGATGACGACCAGCGGATGATCCTTTGCGGAATGCAGTCGACGTTCGGCTTTCAGTGCGTCGGCGACCTCATTGTCGACCAGGCCGTCGGCGACCATCCACTCAAGCACCTCGGCAAGTGTCAGACGGTGCTCATGCGTATTGATTTCATCCATGCGACCAAATATAGCATGTCATTCGTAACGCTTTGTAACCCGGCGCGCTGCCAGTTGCAGTCATTTACACATCGCGCTGTACTCGCGTCGATAGACGCCTAGAATGAAGAGGCACAAAACCACAAAGGAGAGAAACATGAACACACGCTTGATGATGATCGGTAGCGCGTTGCTGGCTTCGCTGGTCTGTCTGCCCGCGACTGCCCAGCCCAATCAGGGCATGGGCGGCATGGGCATGGGCGGAATGAGCGGCATGGGACCCGGAATGGGTGGCATGGGCTCAGGCATGGGTGGCATGGGACCGGGAATGGGCGGCATGAATGGCATGGGGCCACGTGGCATGGCGCCGCGCGACTGCGCCCAGGCCCCAAACCCGGAAGCCTGCAAAGCGCACCAGAAGGCGCGCGACCAGGCGCGCGAGGCCTGTAAGGACACCGTCGGCCCGGCCCGCAAGCAATGCCTGCAAGAACAAATGAACAATTTCGATTGCGCCAAGGCCACCAACCCGCAGCAATGCGAAGCGCGCAAGAAAGTTTACAAGGAATGTGAAAGCCAGACCGGCCCGGCCTTCCGCCAGTGCATCCAGCAGAAAATGCCGCCGGCCGACTGCAGCAAGTCGGCTGATCCGCAACGCTGCGAGCTGCACCAGAAGGCCCGCGAAGCCTGCAAGGACAAGGTCGGACCCGACCACAAGGCCTGTCTGCGCGCCCAGTTCGGCGTCAAGTAAGCCACGAGGGCGCCCTGGACGGCGCCCCGTTTTTGCCCTTCCCGGCAGGTTGACCGCAACCGGCCGTTTCATTTGTATCCGCCATGCATTTACAATGTTCCAAAGCCTTGGCAAGGAGCAATGAATGAAACTCCCCTGGAAATTTATTGGCGGCGCGCTGCTGGCAACCTCGCTTTGCCTGCCGGCAGCGGCGCAAGCCAACGAAGCCCGCGAATTGGCGCAGACCATCTGCAAGGATCAGACGGGGACGGCGTTCACCAATTGCGTCAGGCAGCAGGAGCGCAGTTTCAACTGTTCCAGCCTGGCCAACCCGCAGCCGTGCGAGGCACGCAAACAGGCCTCCCGGGAATGCGCCGGCCTGGTCGGCTGGGCCTTCCGCCAATGCACCGAGCAGAAGCTGGATCAACAGGACTGCAGCAGAACCTCCGACCCCCAGCGCTGCCAGCTCAACAAGCAGGCCGCTGCCGCCTGCCGCGACAAGGCGGGTAACGACCACATGACCTGCCTGCGCGAGCAGTTCAGCGGTCAGTAATCAGTTCGGATCGGGTCAGAACCCGGCTTGCTTGACGGCCGCGGGGCAAGGATTGTCTTCATTGCAGCACTGCTGCTGCCCGCACGCCGGTTGGTCAAGCATCAGGCAATCGAGTACCGCACGATCGCGCCCGTCGGCCTTTGCCCGGTAGAGCGCCTCGTCCGCGCGCTGGACAATGGCATCGAGATCGGCTTGTGGCGCGGCCATCACGGCGCCAATGCTGTATGTGAGATCGAGCTGCGCTTCGCCGCAATCCAGCCGGTTTTGTCTGATCGCGCCGAGCAGTTTGTCGGCGACGACCCGCAGTTGATCGAACTTCGTCAGCCCGAACAACGCGACCATGAACTCCTCGCCGCCCCAGCGCGCGACCAAGTCGTAGTCGCGTACCGAGTTTTGCAGCACGCTGGCGACAGCGATCAACGCCTGATCGCCAAGCGCATGGCCCCAGGTATCGTTGATATGCTTGAAACGATCGACATCGACGAGCATCAAGGCGAGGAAGCCGCCGGTATGCGCCAGGCGATGACGTTCGGCTTCCAGACGTAGCAACATGCCGCGGCGATTCATGACGCCGGTCAGAAAATCGGTGTGGGCGGCCTGCTCAAGCATTTCCGTACGCTCGGCAACCTGTCGCTCAAGGTCTTCGGTATGGCTGGCAATGCGCTCGGCCATCGTTCCGAAGGTCCGGCCCAGGCGCCCAAGCTCATCGTCCAGCGGATCGGCGGCGATTTCGGTACGTCGCCCTTCGCTCAGGTCCCGGGCGGCGCGGTCGAGCCGAATGACACGCCGGATCACCGTCCTCTGCAAGATCAGCATGGCGGCCAGCAGCGCCAGCACCAGCGCCGTGATCAACCAGATGACCGCCGGCAGCAGCCTGGTGTTGGCGCTGGCCCCCGTCGGCGAGGTCATGGTCAGGACAAACCACTGTATTTCCGGAAACCAGGCCATGCCGACCAGCTGACGCTGGCCCTGCACGATCAGATCCAGCATCTCGACGTCGCTCCTGCCGTCAACCAGCGCCGTCATCGCCCGCCGCACGCTTTCGCGCTCCTCGGGGCTATCAAGCAGTTCGAGAACGGTCTGCTGCGCCTCCTTGCCCGCCGCCTTGCGCGCCGAGGCAAAATCGATCATCGAGACATCGGGGTGCCCCTGGATCGCCCCTCCGCGATCCATCAGGATATTGGTCACGCCCGGCAAATCGCTGCTCACCACGGCCTTGATGAAGTCGGTAATATCCACCCCGCTGCCGGCCACCGCCACCGCTTCGCCTTCGTTACCGCGCACCACGGAGTTGATCCAGACTTTGGTCAGCCCCGTCTTGCGGTCGGTATCGACATTGAGCTGCGTGTCCTTGACATCGCGCAGGGTCAGGTAGAACCAGGCATCCTTGGGATTGGCCGAGTCGAGCGTGTAGCGCGGCGCGTTGATGTCATGGCTGCCGTTCTCGTTGTTGAAGTAGTAATTGCCGGAAGCCGCATGGGCGAAGAAATAGCTGCGATCGCGGAGTACGCGCCGGTACTCTTCGAGTTCGACGAGCGCCTGATGCTTGCGTTCCGGGCTGGATTCGACGGCGGCCCAATCGCGCAGGCGTTGCGAGTCGGCCATTTTTTGCACCAGGGTCACCTCGCGGGTGACCATGCCAAGCACCCTGCTTTTCTCGTAGAGCACATTGCGCTCGGCAAACCGCTGCCCGAGGATATTCACGATTTCCCCGGAATACCAGGCATAGAAACGGTATCCAGCCACGCCGCCCAGCACGGCAATGCAGGCAAGCAGCAGCAAGAAGCGGGAACGCAGGCTGGATTTCATTCGGGATGGGCAAATTTGATTGCCGCACATTCTACGTCACTGGCTACCCCAACAACCTGACCAGAGGCTTGCTTGGACTTGACGCCGGCAACGACGGCCTGCCAAAACGGAAGAAGCCGCCATGACGGCAGCTTCGGTTTTTGCCCCTTTTTGCCCGTCGACCGCAACCAGCCGCTTCAGGCACCGCCCCGCCGGCCACCACGCACCGTCCCCGGGCGCAAGGGGTCGAGCAGCGACGACAGGCCGTTGTGGTCCAGCTCATGCATCAGCGCCAACAGGCGGCCGATCTCGCCGGGCGGAAAGCCCTCGCGGGCGAACCAGTTGAGATAGTTGCCCGGCAGGTCGGCGATCAATGTGCCCTTATGCTTGCCGAAGGGCATCGTTCGCGTCACCAGCAACTGCAACTGCTCGCCGCCGGGCAAGCCATCAAGCATCAGGCCGGTAGCACGGGATAATCGGTGTAACCCTTCTCTTCGCCGACGTAGAGCCTTTCGTAATCCGGCTGGTTGAGCGGCGCACCGCACCGGAAACGCTCGACCAGATCGGGATTGGCCAGCAGCGCTCGGCCGAAGGCGATGGCATCGGCGGCGCCACTAGCGATCGCCGTTTGCGCGCTGGCAAAATCGTAGCCGTTGTTGAGGATCAGATTGCCCTTGTAGAGCGAACGCAAACGGGCGTAATCGAAGGGCAGCCACTGGTCGTGCGGGGCACCGCCGGTTCCCTGCAGGATGTCGAGGAAGGCGAGGTCGAAGCGGTTGAGCTCGCCGACCACGTAATCGAAAGTCTCCTGCGGATTGGCGTCGGCGATGTCGTTGAACGGGGTCACCGGCGAAAGGCGCAAGCCCACCCGGTCGTTGCCGATCGCCGCGCAGGTAGCCGCCATGATTTCGAGCAACAGGCGCGCCCGGTTTTCCTTGCTGCCACCGTAAGCATCGCTGCGCTGGTTGGTCGACGAACGCAGGAACTGGTCGATCAGGTAGCCATTGCCGCCATGCACTTCGACGCCGTCGAAGCCGGCCGCCATCGCGTTTTTCGCCGCCTGTGCGAAGGCCGCGACGACGCCAGGAATTTCGCTCGTTTCCAGTGCCCGCGGCGTCACGAAATCCTGCATGCCGCTCGAGGTAACCGTCTGCCCGGCCGGGCGCAGCGCCGAGGGCGCCACCGGCAAAGCGCCGTCCGGCTGCAGGTCCGGATGCGAAATCCGCCCGACATGCCAAAGCTGAATGGCGATCCGGCCACCGCCTGCATGCACGGCATCGGTCACCTTCTTCCAGCCGGCGATCTGCTCCGCCGTGTGGATGCCCGGCGTGCGCGGGTAGCCATGCGCTTGCGGGCAGACCGGCGACGCCTCGGTCAGGATCAGACCAGCGGAAGCACGCTGGCGATAGTACTCGACCACCAGATCGGTCGGCACATTGCCGGCCCCGGCACGATTGCGCGTCAGCGAGGACATCACGACGCGGTTGGGCAGTTCAATGGCGCCGAGGCGCAGCGGGGAAAACAGGTCGCTCATGTGGATTCCTTTCGGCAACGCAGGAAAAATTCGGTTTTCAGCCATCCGGACCGGTCGACCGCAATCGCCGGACCGGAAGGGTTAAAACAGCTTACTTACCCGACAAGGCCATCATCAAATCGTTGATGCGCTTGACGAAACCGGCAGGGTCGTCGAGCTGGCCGCCTTCAGCCAGGGTCGCCTGTTCGAAGAGCAGCGCGGCCCAGTCGTCGAAGCGAGTTTCCTCATACTTCAGGCGCATCACCGCCGGGTGTTGCGAGTTGATTTCGAGGATCGGTTTGGTCGAGGGCATCGGCTGGCCGGCGGCCTTCATCAGGCGCGCCAGGTTGCCGGAGGGGTCGTGCTCGTCGGCGACCAGGCAGGCCGGCGAATCGGTCAGGCGGTGCGTGATGCGCACGTCCTTCACCCGGTCACCGAGCGAGGTCTTCACCTTTTCCAGCAGCTCCTTGTACTCGTCGGCCGCCTTTTCGGCTTCCTGCTTCTCGGTCTCGTCTTCCAGCTTGCCGAGGTCCAGCCCGCCCTTGGCGACGGACTGCAGGTGCTTGCCTTCGAACTCGGTCAGGTGGCCGACTACCCATTCGTCCACGCGATCGGAAAGAAGCAGCACTTCGATACCCTTCTTGCGGAAGATTTCCAGGTGCGGGCTGTTCTTGGCGGCGTTGAAGGTGTCGGCGGTGACGTAGTAGATCTTTTCCTGGCCTTCCTTCATGCGGCCGATGTAGTCGGCCAGAGAGACGGTCTCGTCCGCCGTGTCGTTGTGCGTCGAAGCGAAGCGGATCAGGCCGGCGATCTTTTCCTTGTTGGCGTG
>JAEUOH010000122.1 GCA_016790845.1 Dechloromonas sp. | reverse complement strand
GATTGGCGCCTCCGCCGCACTGGCCATCTCCGGTGTGCCGTTCAATGGCCCGATCGGTGCCGCCCGCGTCGGTTACATCGACGGCCAGTACGTGCTTTGCCCGACCCTGAGCCAGCTCAAGACCAGCCAGCTTGACCTCGTCGTTGCCGGCACCGAATCTGCCGTGCTGATGGTTGAATCCGAAGCCGACCAGCTTTCCGAGGAAGTCATGCTCGGCGCTGTCGTTTTTGGTCACACCGAATCGCAAAAGGCGATCAACGCCATCAACGAATTGGTTGAAGAAGCCGGCAAGCCGGAATGGGAATGGCAAGCTGCCCCGAAGGATGAAGCACTGGTTGCCAGCCTGACCGCTTTGGTTGGTGCCAAGCTTGAAGAAGCCTACAACATCACCGTCAAGCAAACGCGCAGCCAGGCCGTTAAAGTCATTCGTGCCGAAGCCGTTGCAGCGTTGTGCACCGGCGCCGAAGGTGCGCCCGACGAAAACACCGTTGGCAACCTGTTCCACGAAATCGAAGCTTCCATCGTTCGCGGTCGCATTCTGAGCGGTGCGCCGCGCATTGATGGTCGCGACACGCGCACTGTGCGCCCGATCACCATGCGTTCCGGCGTGCTGCCGCGCACCCACGGTTCGGCCCTGTTCACCCGTGGTGAAACCCAGGCGCTGGCTGTTGCTACCCTCGGTACCAACCGCGACGAGCAGATCATCGACGCCCTCGCCGGTGAATACCGCGACCGCTTCATGCTGCATTACAACATGCCTCCGTACGCCACCGGCGAATGCGGTCGTGTCGGTACGCCGAAGCGTCGCGAAATCGGTCACGGTCGTCTGGCCAAGCGCGCGCTGCTCGCCGTGCTGCCGAAGCCGGAAGATTTCTCGTACTCGATGCGTCTGGTGTCGGAAATCACTGAATCCAATGGTTCGTCGTCAATGGCTTCCGTTTGCGGCGGCTGTCTGGCTCTGCTCGACGCCGGCGTGCCGCTCAAGGCGCATGTGGCCGGTATCGCCATGGGTCTGATCAAGGACGGCAACCGTTTTGCCGTGCTGACCGACATCCTGGGTGATGAGGATCACCTCGGCGACATGGACTTCAAGGTGGCCGGTTCGACCAGTGGCATCACCGCGCTGCAGATGGACATCAAGATTCAGGGCATCACCAAGGAAATCATGCAGGTGGCACTGGCTCAGGCCAAGGATGCTCGTATCCATATCCTGAACCTGATGCAGGAAGCTGCCGCCGGCCCGCGTGAAGAAATGTCGGCCTACGCACCGCGTCTGTACACCTTCAAGATCAATCCGGAAAAGATCCGTGACGTTATCGGCAAGGGCGGTGCAGTTATCCGCGCCCTGACTGAAGAAACCGGCACCACGATCGACATCCAGGACGACGGCACGATCACCATCGCTTCCAGCAGTGGTGAAGCTGCTGCCGCAGCGCGTGCCCGTATCGATGCAATCACGGCGGAAGTCGAGATCGGCAAGATCTACGAAGGCACCGTGCTCAAGATCCTTGATTTCGGCGCGATTGTTTCCGTGCTGCCGGGCAAGGATGGTCTGCTGCACATCTCCCAGATCGCTCAGGAACGGGTCAACAAGGTCGAAGACTACGTCAAGGAAGGCCAGGTCGTTCGCGTCAAGGTTCTGGAAACCGACGATCGCGGCCGCGTCAAGCTGTCGATGAAGGCTGCGGCTGCCGAAGAGGGCGCTGCCCAGCCGGCGGCTGCGCCGGAAGCCGCCGTTCAACAAGCGCAGCAACAACAGCAGTAATCAGGCTAATCGCTGAATGCACAAAGGGCGCCATCAGGCGCCCTTTGTTTTTTGCATGTTTTTCGCGGTCGACCGCAACAGGCGAGCCGAAAGGCTCACTTTGCCATCTGCCGTTCCTTCATTTCGTCCAGCGTCTTGCAATCGATGCACAAGGTTGCCGTAGGCCGTGCTTCAAGGCGCTTGATGCCGATCTCGACACCGCATTTGTTGCAGAAGCCGTAGTCGCCGCTTTCAATGCTGCTCAGCGTTTCGTCGATCTTCTTGATGAGCTTGCGCTCGCGGTCGCGATTGCGAAGCTCGATGGCGATATCGGTTTCCTGGCTGGCCCGGTCATTGGGATCCGCAAACACCGTGGCCTCATCCTGCATGGTGTGAACCGTGCGGTCGATATCTTCGCTCAACTCCTTTTTGAGCGTCTCCAGAATTTTCCGGAAGTGCGCGAGTTGCTTCGCGCTCATGTAGTCTTCACCCGCCTTTGGCTCATACGGTGCGAAGTGTTTATGAAGCAGTTCTTCTGCCATTTTCTTGTGCGTCCCAGTGACGAAAAAAGCAGTTAAATATCAGAAAGCCGGCGTGCCTGCAAGGAAAGATTATTGGTCGAATATAGGCCGTTGATCTGGTGCGGGTTTCCGGGTGGTGATAAAATCCGCTTCCTCGTGTCGGGGCGTAGCGCAGCCTGGTAGCGCATCTGCTTTGGGAGCAGAGGGTCGTGAGTTCGAATCCCACCGCCCCGACCAATTTCTTCTGGCTTC
>JAEUOH010000096.1 GCA_016790845.1 Dechloromonas sp. | reverse complement strand
AGGTCGAGGAAATCCGATTTCAGGCGCATCAGGATTGGCTGGGTTTCCGGGTCGCCCATGCGGCAGTTGAATTCCAGCGTCTTGACCGAGCCGTCCTTGCCGATCATCAGGCCGGCGTAGAGGAAACCGGTGAAAGGAATGCCGTCGGCGGCCATGCCCTTGACGGTAGGCAGGATGATTTCGCGCATTGCCTTGGCGTGCACTTCCGGGGTTACGCACGGGGCCGGCGAATAAGCGCCCATGCCGCCGGTGTTGGGGCCCTGGTCGCCGTCGAAGATGCGCTTGTGATCCTGGCTGGAGGCGAGCGCGAGGACGTTCTTGCCGTCGACCATGACGATGAAGCTGGCTTCCTCGCCGTCCAGGAACTCTTCGATCACGACACGGGCACCGGCATCGCCCAGCTTGTTGCCGGACAGCATGTCGTCGATGGCAGCGTGCGCTTCGTCAAGGGTCATGGCGACAACGACGCCCTTGCCGGCTGCCAGGCCATCGGCCTTGATGACGATGGGGGCGCCTTTGTCATCGATGTAGGCGTGTGCTGCGGTCGACTCGGAAAAAGTGGCAAATTCCGCCGTCGGGATGTTGTGGCGGGCCATGAAACGCTTGGCGAAATCCTTGGACGATTCGAGCTGCGCGGCTGCCTTGGTCGGGCCGAAGATTTTCAGTCCGTTGGCACGGAAGACGTCGACCACGCCGGCCGCCAGCGGCGCCTCGGGGCCGACCAGCGTCAGGTGGATGCCTTCCCGCGCGGCGAACAGGGCCAGCGCGGCCGGGTCGGTCAGGTTGACGTTCTGCAGGTACTTTTCCCGCGCCGTGCCGGCATTGCCCGGCGCGACATAGACCTGCTGCAGGCCGGGCGTCTGCGCCAACTTCCAGGCCATGGCATGCTCGCGGCCGCCGGAACCGATTACCAGTAGTTTCATGGCTGATCTCATCGAATGTCGTTGTTATTAGTGGCGGAAATGCCTGGCGCCTGTGAACACCATCGCGATACCGTGTTCGTCGGCTGCGGCGATGACTTCTTCGTCGCGCATCGAGCCGCCCGGCTGGATGACGGCGGTGGCACCGGCTTCGGCCAGGACGTCGAGACCGTCGCGGAACGGGAAGAAGGCATCCGATGCGACGACCGAGCCCTTGAGCGACAGACCGGCGTTGGTGGCCTTGATGCTGGCGATCTTGGTCGAATCGACACGGCTCATCTGGCCAGCACCAACGCCCAAGGTCATGCCGCCGCCGCAGAAGACGATGGCGTTGGACTTGACGAACTTGGCGACGCGCTCGGCGAAGAGCAGGTCTTCGATCTGCTGGGCAGTCGGCTGCACCTTGGTCACCACCTTGAGGCCGGAAGCCTGGGCGGTGAAGTCGTCAGCCGTCTGCACCAGCAGGCCGCCGCCAACGCGCTTCAATTCCAGCTTGTTGAGGTTATTGCCGAGCGGCACAACCAGCACGCGCAGGTTGGTCTTGCCAGCCAGCGCTGCCTTGGCTTCAGCGGTGAAGGAGGGGGCGATCAGCACTTCGACGAAGTGCTTGCGGGCGTTCATGGCTTCAACGACATCGAGGCCGACTTCGCCGTTGAAAGCGATGATGCCGCCGAAAGCGGAGGTGGAGTCGGTCTTGAAGGCTTTTTCGTAAGCGCCGAGCAGGGTGCCGTCGATGGCCACGCCGCACGGGTTGGCGTGCTTGATGATGACGCAGGCCGGGACGTCGAAGGCCTTGACGCATTCCCAGGCGGCGTCGGAGTCGGCGATGTTGTTGTAGGACAGTTCCTTGCCTTGTAACTGGGTGTAAGCGGCGATGCTGCCGGCCAGCGGGGTGGTGTCGCGGTAGAAAGCGGCTTGCTGGTGCGAGTTTTCACCGTAGCGCAGGATTTCGGTGCGGTCGAAGGCCAGTTGCAGCTTGGCCGGGAAGATCGACGGAACCGGCGCGGCGTCGGCCGGCTTGGCCTCGGCGCCTTCGTCCAGGCCAGTCAGCCAGTTGGCGATCATGCTGTCGTAGCGGGCGGTGTGCGTGAAGGCCTTCTTGGCCAGGTTGAAGCGGGTGGTCAGTTGCAGGGCGCCGCCATTGGCCTTCATTTCTGCCAGCAGCGGAGCGTAGTCTTCCGGATCGGTGACGATGGCCACGCCGTTGTAGTTCTTGGCCGAGGAACGGACCATGGCCGGGCCGCCGATGTCGATATTTTCGATGGCGTCTTCGAGCGTCACACCGGCCTTGGCGATGGTCGCGGCGAAGGGGTAGAGGTTGACGCAGACGAGGTCGATGGTCGGGATGCCGTGTTCGGCAATGGTCGCCAGATGCTCCGGCAGGTCGCGACGGGCGAGGATGCCACCGTGCACCTTCGGGTGCAGAGTCTTGACGCGGCCATCAAGCATTTCCGGGAAGCCGGTGTAGTCGCCGATTTCGGTCACGGTCAGGCCGGCATCGCGCAGCATCTTGGCGGTGCCGCCGGTCGACAGCAGATTGACACCCTGGGCGGCG
>JAEUOH010000220.1 GCA_016790845.1 Dechloromonas sp. | reverse complement strand
ATGAAGCGCGCCGGCTACATCGGCAATGACGGGTACGCAATGCAGAACCTGATGGAATCCTTCGTCGAGTTCAAGCCACTGACGCCGAACCTGCACAAGATCAAGGTGCCGACCCTGATCATGAACGGCGAATTCGACTTCTTCACGCCGCGCGAATGCCATGAAGTGATCCGCAGCAAGATTGCGAATTCGCGGCTGCTCATCATTCAGCGCGCCTACCATGCCTTTACATTGGAAATGCCGGCGGTGACGATGCGCCAGCTTGAAGTCTTTCTCGATCAGGTCGTAACTGGCACCTGGCAGGGTGACCAGAGCGTCTGGATCGCCGCCGACGACCCGGCCGCCGAAACGCAATGGCTGCCCTGTGCTGGCGACTGGATGCGCGCCGTCCAGATCGGCAAACCCGCCGCTACCCCGACTCCCGTTCCAACTCCCGCCCGCCGTAAAGCCCCGTCAAGGAAGAAAACGACATGATCGACCCCGCACTTTTCGACCAGGCCCGCGAACGCATCTCGGCAAGCGGCTTCACGCCGGAAATCCAGACCAAGATCACGCTGCTGCTGTGCACGGCCAAGAACGGCAACCTGATGTTTCACTCCGGCGTGCAGTGGATGCAGAACCTGAACGTGGTTCAGCAATTCATCCTGTCGCAGTATTCGCGCGAAGTCGAAGCAGTCACGCTGCTCGGCCGGACGACGCAGTGGTCGAAAGACCCGGCGCTGGCCATGGAAGGGAGCCGCATCGTCGCCCCACTGATGCTGGCCTGGGGCCAGATCATGATGCCGCCGGGGCCGATGATGAACCCGCAGGCGGCCTACCGGGGAATCTCGCTGGGCCACGCGCAACTGGCGCGCATCCGCCTCCTGCCGGTGATTCCCGAAAACGCCGACCCGCTGAACCCATTCGTCGTCGCCCTGCAACGCATCGAGCAGGAGAACGGCCGCATGCTGCAAACACAGATTCGCCTGCTGAAAAACATCGGCACCGACATTCCCATTGAAGAGCGCGAAGCGCTGGTCGAGCAGGATCAGGAACTTGTGGACGGAGTGTTCAGCGAGTTTCTGGCCTGGCTGGCCGCACCCTGAGCCAGTTGCGGTCGACGTTAAAAAGGCGGCCAAAATGGCCGCCTTTGTTTTGCCGAGTTTTCTTACTTGAACGGAATGTTGAGCTGAACGTCGAAGCGCACGTCGTTGATCGAATCGTCGATGTATTGCGTCGTGCCCAGCGCAGGATTCCAGTTGTCGCCCTGCTGCCAGACCTTGGCATAACGGGCGCGGGCGCGAAGATTCTTGAAGAAGCCATCCTGCGGGAAGATGTAGATCAGATCGGTCGCCACTTCCGTCCAGTCCGGCAACGGCTGATTGGGACTGCCGTTGACGTTGCGGTTGGTCCGTTGTCCGTAGGTCACATCGAATGACAGGCCCTGGACCCCGAAGCTACCGAAGTCGAAGGTCGTGCCGAGAATCCATGTATGTTCGCCGGCTGCCGAGTTTTCGCCGACGCGCTGGATCAGATAGGACGGACCGATCGAGAACGGGGAGTAGATCTGGTTGTGATTCGACGTCAGACCGGCCGCAAAATAGGGAATCCACCAGGGAACCGGTCGCGCTTCAAGATAGATGCCGCCGTAATTGGTATTGAAGCTCGGCCCCGGCTGGCCATTGACACCCCGCATCAGGCTCTGCCCATTCGATTCCTGGTACATCCATTGGGCGCCAAAGCGGAAGTATTTGCCGTCCTCCATGCGGAACACATGGTCGTAATCAAGGTAGAACATGTTCAGCATGTTCTGCACGTTGTGGTACGATGTGGAGATCATGTTGTCGTTGGTCGGCTTCCAGTTCATGCCGACGTAGGCCATGCCATCGACGTTGCCCTGCCGACTGGCCGAGGGATAGCGGAAAACGTCCCAGCCGCCCTGGTAGAGGTTACGGAACTTGTCGTCGTTAACCTGCTTCATGTCCGTAACGTAGCCTGCGTAGTAGCGCAATGAATTGTCGAGCGCACGACCTTGCAAGGTTGCGGCTTCATACGTGATCCAGTTCATGCCGCGAATATCGCGCGGGCCGACCATGCTCTGGTCGAGCTTATTGAAGAAGCGATAGACGCCGTCCATAAACCACTGGTTGCGAATCGTCTGGCGCCCGATCACGAAGACGTTGGTGTCGTAGCGCAAGCGGGCGTTGAGTTCGCCAACCACGCCGTATGCGGACTGACTGGTGTCCTTCAGGATGAAGTTGAACGGGTACTGCTCCGGTGCCCAGATCGGCTGTACGAAGTTGTAGGTGGCACCGAACGACAGGAAATCAGCCACTTCGCCAGTCGTGGCATACAGCCAGCCGCCGATACCGGCACCCGCCTGCTTGAAAGCCCGCCCGGGCACGCTCGGGTCGCCGCTCGACGACCGATTGAACGATGCGGTCCGGAACATGTAACCAATATTGGCTTCGTCCCAGAAAGGTACGCCGCTTTTGGCGGGTTCCTCATAAAGCGTTGGCGCTTCGTTCTGAACATCCCTTTGCGCCTGCGCCACGGCCGTTCCAGCCACCAGCACCGATGCCAAAGCAATTCCATTCAGCACGCCGGCGCGGCGGCCTCGTCTCGCTCTTTCATGCTTCATTGATCGTCCCCTCGTTGTTTTATGCGACACCATCCGCATGAACTATCCCATGCAGATTGCACGATACTCCTGCGCGCGTTAAGTGTGTCACGGTCGACATGAATTTTGCTGCAAATTTGCTTTTGCGCAACATGCGCTCGCAACAGCTATTCCACCAGCCGCCGTGCCTGCCAATAACGTCGGCGTTCGTCCCGCCACGCTGACACCGTCAGCTCATCGCCGGCCATGACCACACGCAGCGCACCGTCGCGATCGGTTCGCCACAACCTGGCGCCGCTGACCTCGTGCCTTTCGACGACATCGGCCTTGGGATGTCCGAAGCGGTTGCGGTAGCCGACCGGAATCAGCGCATGCTGCGCGCCCACGGCAGCGATGAACTCCGGCGTCGACGACGTGCGGCTGCCATGGTGTGGCACCAGCAGCACGTCGGCCGCCAGTTTGCCCGGATCGCGCAGCAGCAACGCCGCTTCGTCGCGCGCCTCGATATCCGAAGTCAGCAACAGCCGCCGGCCGCCCGCCTCGATGCGCAGCACACACGATAGATTGTTGCTCTTGCGTTTCTCGTCGTAGTCGTCGGTCAACGGATGCAATACGTCAATCCGCACGCCATCCCACGTCCACGCCTGCCCGGCGCGGCAAGGTTCGGCATCCGCTTCGCCGGTCGACGACAGCACCTTGTCGACCTGCAGCGCCGAACGCACCGACGCCGCACCGCCGGCATGGTCGCTGTCGCGATGCGTGACCATCAATATATCGATCTGCCCGATACCGAGCGAACGCAGGTAAGGCACGACCACGCGCTGCCCGGCATCCGATTCGGCGCTGTAAAGCGGGCCGGGGTCGTAAATCAGCGTGTGTTCGCGCGTGCGCACCACGGCCGCCAGACCTTGACCGACATCGAGGACGCTTACCCAGGCTTCGCCCTCGGCCGGCTTTTCGAGCGGCCAGAACAGCGCCGGCAGCAAAAATACAATACCGATCAGTCGTCCCGGCATGGCGCGCGGCAACAGACAGATTGCCACGCCGAACGCCGCCGCGACTGCCGCCCACAATGGCGGCGCCGGTGCCGACCAGACAGGCCATGTCGCGCACCATTCAAGAAAAAGCATCAGCCAGCCGAGGACGGCATGCGCCAACGCGGCGATCGGCCACCACGGGATGACGGCGACGAGCAAGGCCAGCGGCGTGACGATGAAGCTGACGACCGGGATCGCCACCGCATTGGCCAGCGGCGAGACCAGCGAGAATTGCTGGAAGACGAGCAGCAGGACCGGCAGCGAGGCCAGCGTCGCCGCCCACTGGACGATGCCCCAGGCGCGGATTTTTTCGCGCCAGCCACTCGCCTCGCCGACGCTGGCCGAGCCTATGTACAGCAATGCTCCCACCGCCCCGAACGACAGCCAGAAACCGGCCGCCAACACGGCCCACGGGTCGATCAGCAGGACTACCAGAAGGGCCAGACACAACGTCCGGCTGGGCGCCACGACGCGCCCCGACCCCATTGCCAGTGCCGCCACCAGCAGCATGTAGAGCGTACGTTGCGCCGGCACTGCGAAACCGGCGAGCAAGGCGTAGAACAGTGCCGCCAGGCAGCCGGCCAGCAGTGCTGCCTTCTGGGCCGGCAAACGCAAGGCCAGCGCCGGCACCCGACGCCAGACCGCGCCGGTCAGCAGCGCGAACAAGGCCGCGAACATCGTTACATGGAGTCCGGAAATCGACATCAGATGGGTCGTACCGGTGCGGTTGAACGTCATCCACAAATCGCCCTGAATGGCCCGCTGATCGCCCACTGCCAGCGCCACCAGAATGCCCGTCCATGGATATTGCGCCGCCGGCAGCATTTCGGCGAACGCGGCGCGCACCCTGTCACGCAGGCGTTCGATGACGTAATCCGGCTGCCAGACCATCTCCGTCAGACGTTGCGGCGAATTCTGGCGAACATAGCCGGTCGCCCGGATGTTCCGTTCGAGCAGCCAGGCTTCGTAGTCGAAGGCGTTCGGGTTGGCGTTGCCGTG
>JAEUOH010000205.1 GCA_016790845.1 Dechloromonas sp. | reverse complement strand
TCGGCGAGGTAGCGCACGCGCTGCGTCGGCACGATGGCGCGCGAGCCGGAGGAGTGCTTCACCGTCACCAGCGGCAGCTTGCCGCTCTTCAGGTTGAGGCCGAACTCGGCGAGCTTGGGCACCAGCGCCTGATACAGCGCGGTGACGCCGTCGTCGTTGAAGCGCGCGGCCTGCGTGCCGAACACCGGCATGTCGTCGGTCGGCGTGGTGAACAATTCACGATTGCGCTGGTACTGCTTGCGCACATCGCGCAGCGCATCCTCGGCACCCTTGCGGTCGAACTTGTTGATGGCGACGAAGTCGGCGAAGTCGAGCATGTCGATCTTTTCCAGCTGTGACGCGGCGCCGAACTCCGGCGTCATCACATACAGCGACAGGTCGACATAGGGCACGATGGCCGCATTGCCCTGACCGATACCTGAGGTTTCGACAACGACCAAGTCGAAGCCGGCCAGCTTGCAGGCGGCGATGACCTCGGGCAGCGCGGTGGAGATTTCGCTACCGGTGTCGCGGGTAGCCAGCGAACGCATGAAGATGTTCGGATGCTCGATGGCATTCATGCGGATACGGTCGCCGAGCAGCGCACCGCCGGTCCGCTTGCGCGACGGGTCGATGGAGACGATGCCGATCTTGACGCTGTCGGCCTGGTCAAGGCGGAAGCGGCGGACCAGTTCGTCGGTCAGCGACGACTTGCCGGCGCCGCCGGTACCGGTAATGCCGAGAACAGGCGTTTCCAGCGCGGCAGCCGCCTTGAGCAACGGCTCCTTGAGAGCCGGCGCCTCTCCGTTCTCGAGCAGGGTGATGATGCGTGACAGCAGGCGCTTGTCACCGGCCTGCAAACCGGCCAGCGCCTGCTCGGCGGTCGGTACGCCCTGATCGGCGACATCGTAGTCGGCATGTTGCACGACTTCGTTGATCATGCCTTGCAGGCCCATCTGCACACCATCCTCCGGCGCGTAGATGCGGGTCACGCCATAGGCGTGCAATTCCTTGATTTCCGAGGGCACGATGACGCCGCCGCCACCGCCGAAGACCTTGATCTTCTCACCGCCGTTGGCCTTGAGCAGGTCGATCATGTACTTGAAGAATTCGACATGCCCGCCCTGGTAGGAGGTGATGCAGATACCCTGTACGTCTTCCTGCAGGGCGGCATTGACGATTTCCTGCACCGAGCGGTTGTGGCCGAGGTGGATCACTTCGGAACCGGTCGATTGCAGGATGCGGCGCATGATGTTGATCGAGGCATCGTGGCCGTCGAACAGCGAAGCGGCGGTCACGAAACGGACCTTGTTTTTCGGCTTGTACGGTGAAAGCTTCTTGGCAACGGAAAGATCGGTCATGACGTCAGCCTCATCGGAAGATTGGAAAGGCGTTCATGGTATGCCGCTTCGCACCTGTCACCATTGTCGCGAATGACGATAATCATGCAAATTCCGCCAAGATGATAAGCTGTTGCGGTCGACCACCTGAAAAGGGCAAAAATGCTGCAAAGCACCATAGGAAACGCGGCAACTGGCACGCAAACCACTGTTGCAATGGGTTTTGTGACCGGCATGCTGGCCGGGCTTGGGCGCCGCAGGATCGACCCGACCCCGCTACTGGCAACTGTTGCCCTTGATATTGCAGACACCGCCAGGCGAATTCCGATCGACCGCTACGCCGCACTCTACAACCTGCTCAATCGCGAACTCGACGACGAAGGCTTCGGCCTGTTTTCCCAGCCGATGCGCGTCGGCAGTTTCGAGTTTCTCTGCCGCGGCTGCCTCAGTGCCCCGACGCTGGCCGAAGCGCTGGCCCGCGCCAGCCGCTTCCTGCGCCTCGTGCTGCCCGATCTTGCCGTCTGCGTGCGGCGTTCGCACGGACGCGCCGAACTGGTCATCAGCGAAACGCGAAAATTGGCCGAAAATCCCGACGATTCCGGCCGCATCTTCGCCTTTGAGTGGCTGCTCCGTCTGCTGCACGGCCTCGCCTGCTGGCTGGCCGGACGCGGTCTGGCGCTCGACAGCGTGATCTTTCCCTATCGCCGCCCCGCCCACGCCGGCGACTACGCGCTGATCTTCACCGAGGACTCACGTTTCGCACCGACGCTACCCGGCGGCAACGGCACGCTGGTCGCCAGCTTCAACGCCAATCTGCTGGAACTGCCCATCCGCCGTGACGAAGCTGCCCTCGCCAGCTTTCTCGACGGTGCCCCCGGCAAGATCACCACCCTTTACCGGCGCGACCGCGAGATGGTCATCCGCGTCCGCGACCTGCTGCGCGCCGCCCTGCCCGACACCCTGGGCCTCGACGACATCGCCGGCCGCCTGCACCTTTCGCCGCGTACCGTCCACCGCCGACTGGAAAACGAGGGCTCCAGCTTCCGCGCCATCAAGGATGCCCTGCGCCGCGACATGGCCCTCGCCCGGCTGACCAAGACGCGCGACCCGATCGCCCAGGTTGCTGCCGACCTCGGGTATACCGACACATCGGCCTTCTACCGTGCCTTTGTCGATTGGACCGGCATGGCACCTGCGCATTACCGCCGGCAGTGGCTTAACGAAAAATAGCGGGAAGCAGCCGCTACTCGGCTGCCGACTGAAACCGAAAGGGTTTATTGTTCACCTGTAACCTGAATCTCTTTGGTATTAAAATCGGGAAAACGCAATTCTCAGGATCGTCATGAACAGGGCAGACAACCGCAATGGCTGCGAGGACAGAAGGATAGAAGACATCGGGCCGCCGAAAGGCTGGCAGGATCGTCGCAAGCGCGTCGAGCGACGGATTCCGGAAACGGTGGAAATCGAGGTATCGGAAGCGGAGTGGGCTGCCTATTTTGAACGCCATTCCGATCAGGAAAACTCGCCCGATCCTGCGAACTCCGGAAGTGATGCGAGCAAACAAGCTTGACCGATCGCTTCTGCTCACTGTCAAAACAAAAAGGCCGGAATTCCCGGCCTTTTTATATTTCCTGGGCTTGAATCACTCGTCGTCTTCATGCAACTGGAAGCGGCCGGCCATCTGTTGTTGCACGTTGGGCGGCACCGCTGCATAGCGCGCGAATTCGATGGTGTAGCTACCCTGGCCGCCGGTCAGCGACTTGAGGCGTGACTGATATTCGTTGAGTTCGGCCAGCGGCACTTCGCCGCTGATCGCCGCCATGCCATGGCCACGACCATCGGTTCCGGTAATGTGGCCGCGCCGGCTGGCGAGATCGCCGGTCAGATCGCCGATGGCACTTTCCGGAACGACGATCTCGATATTGACGATCGGCTCCAGCACGATCGGCCTGGCGGCACGTATGGCTTCGATCACCGCCTTGCGCCCGGCGGTGACGAACGCCACCTCCTTGCCATCCACCGCATGGGTCTTGCCATCGAAAACCGTGACCTTCAGATCGTCGACCGCATACCCTGCAACGACACCGCCTTCCAGCGCCTGACGCACGCCTTTCTCGACGGCCGGCATGAAGACTCCGGGAATCACGCCCCCCTTCACGGCATCGATGAACTCGAAACCTTCCCCGCGCCCTTTGGGCTCGATGCGCAGATGTACTTCGCCAAACTGGCCCGCGCCACCGCTCTGTTTCTTGTGGCGATGCACGCCCTCGGCCGGAACGGTAATGGTTTCCCGGTAAGGGATGCGCGGTGGCTTGGTATCGACTTCCAACTTGTACTGGGCAGCCATTTTTTCCAGCTTGGCCTTCAGATGAATCTCGCCCAGCCCACGAATTACCGTTTCGTTGCTGGTCGGGTGGCGCTCGACGACGAAAGTCGGATCCTCCATCGCCAGTTTGCCAAGAATGTCGAACAGCCGCTGCTCGTCGCCCTTCTTCCTGGTTTCGACAGCCAGCCCGGCCATCGGCTTCGGAAATTCCAGCGGCACGAGATGGATATGGTCTTCGTCATGCGAATCATGCAGCACGCTGTCGAATTCGATTTCTTCCACCTTGGCGACGGCACCGATATCGCCCGGCAACAAGGCTTCGACTTCGGCTGTGTCCTTGCCCTGCAAGCGGTAAAGATGCGCGACCTTGAACGGACGCTTGCCATCGCCGACGAACAACTGCATGTCTTTCCTGACCGTGCCCTGATGCACGCGGAAAATCCCGATCTTGCCCATGTAGGGATCGGCAACCACCTTGAAGACATGCGCCAGCACGTGTTTGCCAGCGTCCGGTTCGGCATGGAAAGGTTCGGTTCTGTCGCCCGGTTCGCCCTTGTAGAAAGGTGGCGGATTGCCCTCTGCCGGATTCGGCGCCAGCGATGCCAGGACATGTAGCAGTTCCTTGATCCCGGCACCGGTCCTGGCCGAGGTGAACAGAATCGGAATCAGGTGTCCTTCGCGCAGAGCCTTTTCGAAAGGCGCATGCAGGTCGGCCACGCTCGGGTCGGCGCCGTCTTCGAGATACTGGGCGAGCAGGTTCTCATCCTCTTCGACGATTTGGTCGATCAAGGCACGGTGGGCGGCGGCGATCGATTCGAAATCGGCGTCGCCAGCCGCGTGCTCAAGAACCTCGACGACATCCGCCGCGCCATGCGCCGGCAGATCCAGCAGCATGCACTGCTTGCCGAAACGTTCCCGAATGTCGGCGACCAGGCCGGGCAAGTCCAGATTGTCGGCATCGATCTTGTTGATGACGATCATCCGGCACAATTGACGTTCCGCCGCCTGGCGCATCAAACGTTCAGTCATCAACTCGATGCCCGTCTGGGCATTAATGACGATCAGGGCGGTGTCGACCGCAGCCAGCGCGGCAATCGCCGGGCCGGCAAAGTCAGGATAGCCCGGGGTATCAAGCAGGTGGATATGCGCGTCTTCGTAAGCGAAATTGGTGACCGCGGAAGTCAGGGAATGCCCGGCCTCCTTTTCCTGTGGATCGAAGTCACAGACAGTGCTGCCTTTTTCAACGCTGCCCTTGGCGGCGATCGCCCCGGCCGCATGCAACAATGCCTCCGCCAAAGTGGTCTTGCCCGCCGCCCCATGTCCGACAAGTGCGACAGAGCGGATGGCCTCGGTGATGTACTTTGACATCTATCTCTCCCTGTTCTGATTGGAAACTGGCAAAGCCTTATTTTACGCCCGTAGCCATGCGATCGACGAAATAAGG
>JAEUOH010000198.1 GCA_016790845.1 Dechloromonas sp. | reverse complement strand
CATCTACGTCAAGGGCGCCCTTGAACGCCTGCTGCCGCTTTGCACGGGCCAACTGACCGCCAATGGCGCAATAGCGCCGGTCGATACCGAAGCTGTCGAAGCCCAAGCGCAGGAACTGGCCGGGCAGGGGATGCGCGTGCTGCTGCTGGCGCGTTCGGTTTTAGCCCCAAATTCGCCGTTGACCGCAACAGGCATCGAAAACCTGACTTTGCTCGGCCTGGTCGGCATGATCGACCCGCCGCGCAAGGCGGTAATCGCCGCCATCCGCAACTGCCACTCGGCCGGCATCCGGGTCAAGATGATTACCGGCGACCACGCCGCGACGGCACTCGCCATCGCCGGCCAGATCGGCATTTCCGGCGAGCGGGCGCTGACTGGCCGCGAGTTGGCGCACCTCGACGACAGCGCGCTGAGCGCAGCGGCGCACGATGTGAACGTTTTCGCCCGCGTCGAACCGGAACAGAAGCTGCGTCTGGTGCGTGCCCTGCAGGAGCGCGGCGAAGTCGTGGCGATGACCGGCGACGGCGTCAACGATGCTCCGGCCTTGAAACAGGCCGACATCGGCATCGCCATGGGGCAGGGCGGCACCGAAGTGGCCAAGGAAGCGGCGGCGATGGTGCTCACCGACGACAACTTCGCCAGCATCGAGGCGGCGGTCGAAGAAGGGCGCGGCGTCTGGGACAACCTCGTCAAGTTCATCACCTGGACGCTGCCGACCAACTTCGGCGAAGGGCTGGTCATCGTCGCCGCCATCGTCTTCGGCGCCACGCTGCCTATCACGCCGCTGCAAATTCTCTGGATCAACATGACCACCGCCGTGCTGCTCGGCCTGACGCTGGCCTTCGAACCCATCGAGCACGGCATCATGCAACGTTCGCCGCGCCGACTGGCGATGCCGGTGCTTGACGGCGCGCTGATCCGCCGCATCGTGCTGGTGTCGTTGCTACTGCTCGGCGGCGCCTTCGGCCTCTTCCTGCGCGAGCTGGGACAAGGCCACACGCTGGCCGAAGCGCGGACGGTGGCGGTCAACGTCTTCGTCATGACCGAAATGTTCTACCTGTTCAACTGCCGCTCGCTGACGCGCAGCTTCTGGAGTCTCGGCATTTTCTCCAACCCGTGGTTCTGGGGCGGGCTGGCAACGATGGCTGTCCTGCAACTGCTGCTCACCTACTGGCCGCCGCTCAATGCGGCTTTCCAGACGGCGCCGATCGGGTTGGCCGAATGGGGTGAGATTGTTGTTTTCGCCTGGCTGTGTTCGGTAATTGTCGGGCTTGAGAAACGTTGGACAGCGTTTCACGTGGAACGTGGGGGTTAGCGTTACTGAACCGTTGGTTTCCGCGCCTGAGAAAGCCCAACGGCTCACCCCGAAAAAACCGGCAGAGCAAGAAAGAGCTTGATCACAATCGCATTGGCAATATCGATGAAAAACGCCCCCACCATTGGCACCACCAGAAACGCCAGCGGCGACGAACCGAAGCGTTCGGTCACCGCCTGCATGTTGGCAATCGCCGTCGGCGTCGCGCCCAGCCCAAAGCCGCAGTGCCCGGCGGCGATGACCGCCGCGTCGTAATTGCGGCCGAGCACCGGGAAGGTGACGAACACCGCATAAACCACCATCAACACCGCCTGCCCGAAAAGCAGGCCAAGCAGCGGCAAGGCCAAGGCGGAGAGTTCCCACAGGCGCAGGGTCATCAGCGCCATCGCCAGGAAGAGGGCGAGCGAGACATTGCCGAGTACCGATACGGCGCGCTCGAATACGTCGTACCAGCCGAGTGCGGCGAGGCCGTTGCGCAACAGGACACCGACGAACAGCACGCAGACGAAGGCGGGCAATTCCAGCAGGCTGCCGACCAGCATCCGCGAAATCGCCTGACCGGCGAGCAGGCAGATCGAGATCAGGGCCAGCGTTTCGATCAGGGCCGGCGCGGTGATCAGGCGCACCTCATGCGGCATTTCGAAGGTATTTTCCGCTTCCCCGGTCTTGCCGCCGGCCGGCAGCGCGACGCGGCGCAGCAGGAATTTGGCGACCGGGCCACCCAGCACGCCGCCAAGCACCAGACCGAAGGTGGCACAGGCGAGTGCAATTTCGGTCGCGGCGACAACGCCGTGCCGCTCGCTGAACACCTTGCCCCAGGCGACGCCGGTGCCGTGCCCGCCGGACAGTGCGATCGATCCGGCCAGCAAGCCGAAGAAAGGCGACTGGCCGAGCGCCGTCGCCAGTAGCAGGCCGACCACGTTCTGCAGCACCAGAAAACCGAGCACGACGCCGAGAAAGACCATCAACGGCTTGCCGCCCCGGCGCAGACTGGCGAGGTCGGCATTCAGCCCGATGCAGGCGAAGAAGGTCAGCATCAACGGCGCGCTCAGGCTGGTGTCGAACTGCACCTTGAAATCGAACCCGGTGCGCAACACCAGCATCAGCAGCGCCACCAGCAGACCGCCGGCGACCGGCTCGGGAATGGTGTAAGCCGCCAGCCAGCGCACCCGCGTCACCAGCAATTGTCCAAGCAGCAGTACCGCCGAGGCGGCGACCAGGGTTCCGTAAACGTCGAGTTCGAGCATGATCACTGCGGACAAAGTGGGGTGGAAGGCATTTTCGCCCGTTTCGCCGAGCGCGGGAACTATAATTCTTCACCCCAAGGAGGAAAGATGAGCCATTTCAAACATCACGTCTTTTTCTGCTGCAACCAGCGCGAACCCGGCGAAACCTGCTGCAACGCGCACGGTGCCAGCGAGATGCAGACCTACGCCAAGGACCGCATCGCCCAGCTCAAGATGAAGGGCGCCGGCAAGGTGCGCATCAACAAGGCCGGCTGCCTCGATCGCTGCGACGAAGGCCCGGTCATGGTCATCTACCCGGAAGCCGTCTGGTACACCTACGTCGACAAGGAAGACGTCGAGGAAATCATCCAGGAACATCTGGTCAATGGCCGTGTCGTGGAGCGCCTGAAAATATGAAAGTCGCCGAAGAAAAGATCCTCGTCGATGGCCCGGTCGGCAAGATCGAGGTCATCATGGAACGTCCGGATGCCCCCAAGGGCATCGCGCTGATCGCCCATCCGCATCCGCTGGGCGGCGGCGCTAATACGAACAAGGTGGCCTACACGCTGGCCAAGACCTTCACCAACCTCGGCTATGCCGCCTTCCGGCCCAATTTCCGCGGGGTCGGCGAGACCGAAGGCGTGCATGACGAAGGCCGGGGCGAAACCGACGACCTGCTGGCCGTGCTTGAAGATGCCAAGTGCCGTTGCGGCAACATCCCGGTGGCGCTCGCCGGCTTTTCCTTTGGCGCCTACTGCCAGACGCGCGTCGCCAAGCGCCTGAGCGAAGCCGGCCACCCGGCCCAGCGCCTGGTCCTGGTCGGCACCGCCGCCGGTTTTGTCGAAGGCACCCGCCAGTACGACACCGAGGCCGTGCCGCACGACACCATCGTCATCCACGGCTCCAAGGATGAAACCGTGCCGCTCGACAACGTCTTCGACTGGGCCCATCCCCTCGACCTGCCGGTCGTCGTCGTGCCCGGCGCCGACCATTTCTTCCACCGCCGGCTGCACCTGATCCGCGACATCGTCACCCGCGCATGGCGGCACTGAGCGTCGATACCCTGCGCAAGACCTACGGCGGCACCGAAGTTGTCGCCGGTCTTTCGTTCGCCGTCGAGGCCGGGCGCTGTTTCGGCCTGCTCGGCCCGAACGGTGCGGGAAAGACTACGACGCTGCGCCTCTGCCTCGGGCTCACCGCACCCGACAGCGGCGCCGTCAGCCTCAACGGCTACACCATCCCGGCCGATGCGCAGAAAGCGCGGGCGCGCGTCGGCGTCGTGCCGCAGTTCGACAACCTCGACCCCGATTTCACCTGCGCCGAGAACCTGCTGGTCTTCGGCCGCTATTTCGGCATGCAGGACGCCGCCATCCGCGCCCGCATTCCCGAACTGCTCGAATTCGCCAGCCTGAGCAGCAAGGCCGACGCGCGGATTTCCAGCCTGTCCGGCGGCATGAAGCGGCGCCTGACGCTGGCCCGCGCGCTGGTCAACGACCCCGACATCGTCTTTCTCGACGAACCGACCACCGGCCTCGATCCGCAGGCCCGCCACCTGATCTGGGATCGCCTCAAGCAGCTCAAGTCGGCCGGCAAAACGCTGATCCTGACCACGCACTTCATGGACGAAGCCGAACGCCTGTGCGACACCTTGATCGTCATCGATCACGGCCGCAAGATCGCCGAAGGCAGCCCGCGCCATTTGATCGCCGAACACATCGAACCGCAGGTCGTCGAAGCCTACGACGAAGCCGGCGGCGACCTGCCGGCCTTCGTCGAAGCAAATCGCCAGCTCGCCGGGCGCGTCGAAACCAGCGGCGAAACCGCCTTCTTCTATTGCAGCGACCCGCGCCCGCTGCTCGCCCGGCTGGCCGAAGCGCCGGGCCTGCGCTACGTGCATCGCGCCTCGAATCTCGAAGACGTCTTCATCAAGCTCACCGGCCGCGAACTGCGCGACTGAGCCATTTGAAATTGGCCCTTTTTTGGCCGTCGACCGCAACCGACGACTGACCATGGCAATGGTCTAGAATGAACGGCACAGCACCTCAACCCGACACCCACGGAGGCCCGCAAATGCAAGCCCGTTACCCGTCGCTCCCGCTACGCACTCTCTCCTTCGCGCTGACCGCCCTGGCGCTTCCCGCCGCCGCCGCCCCGACGGTCTATGAAATGCGCCTGATGACCTATGCCGGCATGGGGGCCGGCGGCATGGGTAGCATCATGAGCATGCTTACCGGCGGCGGTGGCAGCAGCATCAACCGCAACATGGATCTGCGCCTGACTTCGCCGAGCGACCTGCCGGCCAGCTATCAGGCCGCGCACACGGTGCCGGAAGCGATGCGCATCGGCCCGCAACTGCCGTTGCAGGGTGAGCGCCGCAGCGGCGGTGGGAGCGCTCCCGACGGCGAGCCGGACGGCCGCCTGATCATTTACTGGGGCTGTTCGCCGACCGTCCAGAAAGGCCAGCCGGAAATCATCGATTTCCGCACCATGGCCAGCAAGCTGCCGCCCGAACTGCAGGCGATGGCCCGCCAGAGCCGCAGCCAGGGCAAGGCGCCGCGCGATGCCACGCTGCCGCCGCGCAGCATCGGCTGGCCGGCCGGCGACCCCAATTTCCGGGGCATTCCGGACGGCGCGTCGGCGGTCGGCGAGCATGTCGTCAAGGCCAATTTCATGAGCGAGGACATCCGCCTGCCGCTGACGCCGGCCCTAGACTTTCTCGAACCGATGGGCCTCAAGGCGCAGGCGAGCGACCTCAAGGCGGCCATCCCGCTCACCTGGAATGCGCTGACCCGCGCCCGCGGCTACGATTTGCAGGCGGTTTCCGCCGGCGGCAACGACAAGGACATCGTGATGTGGCTGGCGGCACGCAACAAGAGCCCGATGCTGCCAGCCAGCCAGCACGATTGCACGATCCCCGAAGGTATCTTCGCCAAGGGCGAGATGGCGATGCTGACCGGCATCGCGCACGGTCCGGTGCAGGGCTTTTCCTACCCGCCGCAGAAGCCGGGCGAGAAGAAGCCGCTGATCTGGACGGCGACGGTCAATGTCAGCGCCTACGACAGCGTGATGCTCGGCATGGAAATGGCTGCCGCCGGCGCCGCGCAGGATGCCGCGACGCCCGGCGTCGGCACATTGCTGAAAGGGCTGTTCGGACGCTGAAGGCCGACGCACCGCCCGCGAACGGCGGGATCAGCCGAGCAGCGCATCGACGGCGACGGCAAAATCGTCGACGACCAAGGCCGGCCGAATGTCCGGATTCTCATCGTCGCCGGGACGGAATTTGCCGGTGCGCACCAGGATGCCGGCGATGCCGGCATCCTGGGCACCGCCCACATCGTCGGTCAGGTCGTCGCCGATCAGCACCGTCGCATCGGGCGCGACACCGAGTTCGGCCAGCGCCGCTGCGAAAAAGGCGGGGGCTGGTTTGCCGGTAATCTCGGCGGTGACGCCTGTCGAATATTCGAGCCCGGCGACGAAGGCGCCCATGTCCATCGACATGCCGTCGGCTTCCATGAAATAACGGTTACGCGCCATCGCGATCAGCGGCACCCGCTGCATCAGCAGGCGGAAGGCGTGGTTGAGGCCGGCGTAGGTGAAATGCTCGCCCATGTCGCCGAGGACGACGACGTCCGGATCGGGATCGCTGGCACCCATTTCCTCGGCGATGTTGGGATGCACCATCCAGTGCGGCCGCAAGCCGCGCTCGCGGACCAGGGTGCGGGCAGCGAGCGCCGCGGTCTGGATTTCTGCGGCGGCGAGCGTGAAGCCCATCCCGCACAGTTTGGTGTGCAGCACGCTACCCGGCGTGCGCGTCGTGTTGGTCAGGAAGCGTAGCGCCAGACCACTGGCCCGCAGTTTTTCCAATGCCGCAACGGCGCCGGGCAGGGCATCGTCGCCGGTATGCAGCACGCCGGCCAGATCGATCAGCACGGCTTTCGGATTTGTCGGCAAGTGCATGGTTTCCTCCCGTTCTCCCTGTGCCAGCACATCATAGGACATGACCATCGCCGCCACGAAAAGTTTGCGGCCCGGCGCGGTAGAATGGCCCAATCTGCCTTCCCGGCCCGCCCCATGTCCACCAACTCGCTCACCATCGCTGGCTTCTTCCCTGTCTGGCAACGCAATTTCCTGGTCTGGAAGAAGCTCGCGTTGCCGTCCATCCTCGGCAACCTGGCCGACCCGCTGATCTACATGCTCGGCCTCGGCTACGGACTCGGCGCCATGCTGCCGGAAATCAACGGCACCTCCTACGTCGCCTTCCTCGCCGCCGGCACGGTCTGCGCGTCGACGATGAACGCCGCCACCTTCGAGGCCCTGTACTCGGCCTTTTCGCGCATGCATGTGCAGAAGACCTGGGACGCCATCCTCAACACGCCGCTCGGGCTGGCCGACGTTGTGGCCGGGGAATTGTTTTGGGCGGCGACCAAATCACTGTTCTCGGGCGCCGCCATCCTCGTCGTCGTCGCCGCGCTCGGGCTCACGCACGGGCCGCTGGCGCTGTGGGCGTTGCCGGCCATCGTCCTCACCGGGCTGGCCTTCGCGGCGCTCGGGCTGATCTGGAACGCGCTGGCGCCGTCCTACGACTTCTTCATGTATTACTTCACGCTGTTCATCACACCGATGACGCTGATTTCCGGCGTTTTCTTCCCCACCGATCAACTCCCGGGCTGGCTGGCCGGCATCGGCGGCTGGTTGCCGCTGGCGCAAGGCGTCGCGCTGGTGCGCCCGCTGCTCGCCGGACAGGTGCCGCCGGATGCCCTGATCCACATCATGGCGCTGCTGGCCACCGCCGGCATAGCCTTCGCCATCGCCCTGCGCCTGACGCGCCGCCGCCTGCTCAAGTAAAATCCGCCGATGCCCCAGACCCTGCTCATCATCACCAACTGCCCCAATGAAGAAATCGCCAACGCCATCGCGCTTGCCGTCATCGAGGCGAAACTGGCGGTTTGCGTCAATATCATGCCGCGCGTCCAGTCCCTTTATCACTGGCAGGGCAAGGTCGAGTCGACCACGGAAATCCCGCTTTTCATCAAGTCGACCGCAAGCAACTACGCGGCGCTCGAAAAAGCCATCTGCGAACGTCATCCCTACAAGGTGCCGGAGATCATTGCCCTGCCGGTCAGCCACGGACTGCCCGAATACTTGAACTGGGTGGTCGCGGAAACGCTCCAACAGCCATGATGCGCGCGCTGCTCTTCCTTCTAGCCTTCCTGGCGTCGCTCGTGCACGCCGAGGAATTCCTCGACCCGGCCGTCGCCTTCAAGCCGAGCGCACGGGCGCTGGACGGGCAGACCATCGAAGTCGTCATCGACATCGCCAAGGGCTACTACCTCTACCGCGACAAGTTCCGCTTCGCCGTCGACAGCGACAGCGTGACGCTCGGCACCCCGGTTTTCCCCAAGGGCAAGGAACACAACGACGAAAACTTCGGCAAGGTCGAGGTCTTCTACAAGCAAGTCGCCATCCGTCTGCCGGTCGAGCGCAATGCCTCAGGCGAACTGCCGCTCAAGTTGAACGTCACGTCGCAGGGCTGTGCCGATGCCGGCGTCTGCTACCCGCCGCAGATGCAGACGGTGGCGTTGACGTTGCCCGACCCGGCCAGCGCGCCGGCGGCGGCACCGGTTGCGGTCGACGCCGACGAAAGCGGCAAAATCGCCGGCACCCTGCGCCACGCCGGCTTCTGGGCCAATCTCGCCTTCTTCTTCATCGCCGGCCTCGGGCTGTCGCTGACGCCCTGCGTGCTGCCGATGATCCCCATCCTCTCCGGCATCATCGCCGGCCAAGGGCACAAGGCATCGCACGCGCGCGGTTTCGCGCTGTCGCTCGCCTACGTGCTCGGCATGGCCCTCACCTACGCCGCCGCCGGCATCGCCGCCGGCATGACCGGCACATTGCTCTCGGCCGCGCTGCAAAACGCCTGGGTACTGGGCGGGTTCGCGCTGGTCTTCGTCGTGCTGTCGTTCTCAATGTTCGGCTTTTACGAACTGCAACTGCCGACCGCGCTGCAAAGCAAGCTGTCCGAGGAATCCGGCCATTTGCGCGGCGGGCGGGGCATCGGCGTGTTCCTGATGGGCGCCTTATCGGCGCTGATCGTCGGCCCCTGCGTCGCCGCGCCGCTGGCCGGCGCGCTGCTCTACATCGGCCAGACCGGCGACGCCGTGCTCGGCGGCAGCGCGTTGTTCGTCATGGCGCTGGGCATGGGCGTGCCGCTGATAGCCGTCGGCACCGCCGGCGGTTCGCTGCTGCCGAAAACCGGGCCGTGGATGGAAGCCGTCAAGAAAGGCTTCGGCGTGCTGCTGCTGGCCACCGCCGTCTGGCTGGTATCGCCGGTCATACCGCCGGTCGCGGCGATGCTGGCGTGGGCAGCGCTGCTCATCATCCCGGCCATCTTCCTGCACGCGCTCGACCCGCTGCCGCCGCATGCCAAGGGCTGGCAACGCTTCTGGAAAGGCATCGGCATCGTCATGCTGCTGACCGGCGCCGCGCTGCTGGTCGGCGCCCTGGCCGGCAGCCGCGACCCGCTGCAACCGCTCGCCGGGCTGCGCGGACAGGCCGTGGCGGCCGAAGTCAATAAACTGCCGTTCGAACCGGTGCGCTCGCTGGCCGAACTCGACACCCGGCTGGCTGCGGTCGACCGCCCGGTAATGCTCGATTTCTACGCTGACTGGTGCGTCTCGTGCAAGGAAATGGAGCGCTACACCTTCGCCGACCCGGCCGTGCGGGCGAAGATGGCCGGCTTCACGCTGCTCAAGGCCGACGTCACGGCCAATACGCCGGACGACA
>JAEUOH010000196.1 GCA_016790845.1 Dechloromonas sp. | reverse complement strand
AGTGGGACACCCTGTTCCAGCGCGACAAGACCGGCATCCTCAAGAAGCGCATGATGGAACTGTGCGACGGCGAGTACCAGACCTTCAAGGCCAAGAACGGCGCCTACGTCCGCGAGCATTTCTTCAACACGCCGGAACTCAGGGCCCTCGTCGCCGACTGGACCGACGATCAGGTGTGGAACCTGAACCGCGGCGGCCACGACATTTTCAAAATCTTCGCCGCCTACAACGCCGCCGTCACCCACAAGGGCGCCCCGACCCTGATCCTCGCCAAAACAATCAAAGGATTCGGCATGGGTCAGGCCGGTGAGGCCATGAACATCTCGCACCAGCAGAAGAAGATGGACAAGGAGCAGATCGGCCGCTTCCGCGACCGCTTCGCCCTGCCGGTCCCCGACGACAAGCTGGAAGAGCTGCCCTACCTGAAGTTCGCCGAAGACTCCGAGGAATACAAGTACATGCGCCAGCGTCGCATGGACCTCGGCGGTTTCCTGCCCTCACGCCGCCGCAAGGCTGCGCCGCTGGCCATTCCGTCGCTCGACACCTTCGCCGCCCTGCTCAAGGCTTCCGGCGAAGGCCGCGAATTGTCCACGACCATGGCCATCGTCCGCATCATGAACATGATGTTGAAGGACAAGAACGTCGGCAAGAACGTCGTGCCCATCGTGCCGGACGAATCCCGCACTTTCGGCATGGAAGGCATGTTCCGCTCGGTCGGCATCTGGAACCAGGAAGGCCAGAACTACGTGCCGGAAGACCATGACCAGCTGATGTTCTACAAGGAATCGAAGACCGGCCAGGTGTTGCAGGAAGGCATCAACGAGTCCGGCGCGATGAGCGACTGGATCGCCGCCGCGACCTCCTACTCGGTGCATAACGTCCAGACCATTCCGTTCTACATCTGCTACTCGATGTTCGGCCTGCAGCGCGTCCTCGACCTGTGCTGGGCAGCCGGCGACCAACGCGCCCGCGGCTTCCTGATCGGCGGTACCGCCGGCCGCACGACGCTGAATGGCGAAGGCCTGCAGCACGAGGACGGCCACAGCCTGATCCTCTCCAACCTGATCCCGAACTGCGTGTCCTACGATCCGACCTTCCAGTACGAAGTTGCGGTCATCGCCCAGGACGGCATGCGCCGCATGTTCGCCGAGCAGGAAGACGTGTTCTATTACCTGACGGTGATGAACGAGAATTACGAGCACCCCGAAATGCCGGCCGGTGCCGAGGCCGACATCATCAAGGGCATGTACCTGTTCAAGAAGGGTGGCGAAGGCAAGTTGCGCGTGCAACTGCTCGGCTCCGGCACCATCTTCCGCGAAGTCATCGCAGCCGCCGACCTGCTCAAGGCCGACTGGGGCGTCGAGGCTGACATCTGGGGCTGCCCGAGCTTCAACGAACTGGTCCGCAACGGCCAGGACGTCGCCCGCTGGAACCTGCTGCACCCGCTGGAAGCGCCGAAGCTGTCGCATGTCGAGGAAAAGCTGGCCGGCAACACCAGCCCGGTCATCGCTTCCACCGACTACATCAAGCTCTTCGCCGAGCAGATCCGTCCCTTCGTCAAGGCGCCGTACGTCACGCTGGGCACCGACGGCTTCGGTCGTTCCGACACCCGCGAGAAGCTGCGTCACCATTTCGAGGTCGACCGTCACTGGGTGACGCTGGCCGCCCTGAAGGCGTTGGCCGACAACGGCGAGATCGCCCGCGAGAAGGTCGCTGCCGCGCTGGTCAAGTACAACCTGGATCCGGCCAAGCCGAATCCGATGTCGGTATAAGAAGGGAGAGACGACATGAGCCAAATCATCGAAGTCAAAGTTCCCGATATCGGCGATTTCTCCGACGTGCCGGTCATCGACCTGTTCGTCAAGGTCGGCGACAGCATCAAGGTCGACGACGCAATCGCCACGCTGGAGTCCGACAAGGCCACGATGGATGTTCCTTGCACCGTCGCCGGTACCGTCACCGAAGTGCTTGTCCAGCTCGGCTCCAAGGTCAGTGAA
>JAEUOH010000103.1 GCA_016790845.1 Dechloromonas sp. | reverse complement strand
TTCACTTAGGCTCCCGGCAGCGACGAGACGGTCGCGACACTGGGCGATCGGGTCGCGCGCCAGCCAGGCGTCGCGTTCGGCCGGGTCCACGTAGGTCTGGTCGTCCGGCTCGAAATGGCCGCGTGTTCGGTAGGTCCAGGTTTCCAGCAGATAGGGCCGGCGGCTGGCGCGTACCTGGGCGGCGGCGGCCGTGGCCGCAGCAAGGACGGTGATGACGTCGTTTCCATCCACCGTGCTCGCCGGAATGCCGTAGGGCTGGGCAAAGGCGGAGACATGCTCGCGACTCATCGCCTCGCGCCGATGTACGAAGGCCTGCCAGTGGTTGTTCTCGCAGACGTAGAGGATGGGCAGGTTCCACAGTGCGGCGAGGTTGAGCGACTCGTGGAAACTACCCTCGCAGGCGGCGCCGTCGCCGAAGAAGCAGACGACGATCCCTGGTTTGCCGAGCATGGTTTGCGACAGTGCAACGCCCGGCGCCAGCGACAGTTCGGCGCCGACAATGGTCGAGGTGAGGACGACGCCCAGTTCCCTGGCGGAAATGTGCAGCGAGCCGCTGCGTCCGCCGCAATAGCCGTCGCTACGCCCCATGACTTCGGCCAACAGGCGGTCGGGGTTGGCGCCGCGCGCCAGCAGGTGGCCGGCGCTGCGATGGTTGGTGAGGATCAGGTCGTCGCCGGATAGGGCGTTGACGACGCCGACGGCGGCCGCTTCCTGGCCAACCGAGGTGCAGGTGCCGGGCACCTTGCCGGCCTCGCTACCGGCGACGATGGCTTCCTCGTAGGCGCGAATCAGCAGCATCTGTTCGAGCAGGTGCCGTGGGTCGATTGTGGGTGGTGCTGAGGTCATGGCGGCTCCCGTGGTAGGTCGGTGAGTGAAGTCTAGACCGCCCGAAAGCCATGACAAGACGGGCGGCCGGCGCTTACGAATCTTTTAAGAAGCGCTGAATGAAGATTTAAGAAAGAGGGGCGGCGACCGCCAAAAAGTCAGCTGGAAATCAGCTGCAGGGGGCGGTCGACCGCAAGCGAGAAGCGCCCGCGCCCGGTCTTGGCCAGGTGAATGCCGGCCGCCCGTTCTTCCAGGCGGCGCTGCAGCAGCACGAGACGTGCCTCAAGGTTGTCGCTGACCCCCGGCAGGCGGATGCGCGGGTCGACGCGCAGCCCTTTGTTGGTAAAGCTGGTGCGCCGGCGTTCGACGAAATCGCTGAGCAGCGTCCACAGGATGGCGCCGGCGACACCCTTGATCAGGTAGTCGTCGTCGAGAAAGACGCTGTCGTTGGCGGCGAAATGGCGAACCAGAAGCGACGGGCCGGCGAGTGGGACGGCCGGGACTTCGGCGGGCGGCGCATCCTCTGCCTGTTCTTCCGTCTGCTGGTGGTGATGCATGGCCAGGCCAAGCTGCGCGGCAAATGCCACCAGCGCATCTTCGTCGTCATAGCCGAAATGCAGGTCGGCGACGTTCTCGACGTAAAGCACGCCGAGCAGGCGGTCGAAGGCGGTGATCGGGATCGCCATCTGGCTGCCGGCTTCCGGCAGCCCGGGTAGTGGAATCGCGGTTTCCAGGCTGTCGCCCTGGCCGTCGGCTTCGACGCTGCGCCGGATGCTGCGCCCGTAAGCGTACTCGCTGGTCATGAAGCCGATGCGGATCGGGATGCGTTCGCGGGCGCAGATGCCGATGATTCCGGCACCGACCGGGATTTCCGAGCCGATCCCGGATTCCGGGTAGCCGCGGCTGGCCAGGGTATAGAGGCGCCCGCGTCCTTCGTCATGCATGAGCAGCATGACGTGGTCGATGGCGAATTCGCTGCCGAGGCAGTCGAGCGCCGTTTCGAGCAGGCGCGCGAGGCTGTCGCAGCCGGCCAGGCGGCCCGTGGTACGGCGCAGCGCGGTGAGGTAGTTCACCACCGGCGGCGGCAAGGCCAGGGTGGCGCCGGTAACCTGTTCGATGTCGATCAGCCGGTAGACATCCGATCCGCGCAGGCGAAACACCTCGCTCATGCCCTCGTGTGAGGCGATGCCCGCCAGCTTGGCCTTCATCTGCTCAAACAGCGGGCCGGCGGTTTCGGTGCGCAGATAGGCGAGGGTCAGCCGGTACTGGGCACCGGTCAGGTGGCTGGTGAGCAGGAGGCGCACCGGCGAGCCGGCGAGGATGTTCTGGCGGGTACGGTTGAAGAATTGGTAGGAGAGCGCGACGTGCTCATTGTCGATGAACTGGACCTGCGACAGATAGGCCAGGTTGGGCATGCCTTCGGTGTCGCAGGTGGCGATATGCCCGGGAATCACCCCTTCCAGGCATTCACGGATGGTGTCGAGGCGCACCGTCACGGGGCGGCCAGCGGTTCGCCGGCCTTGGGGCCGGGGGTTTGCGAGAAGGCGGCCGCGGGCGAATAGGTCACGGCGACCAGGTCGTCTGGCGGGTAGGCGAGAATCGCGCGCACCACGGCCTCGGACATGCCGAGCGGCACGACCTCGAGGACGAAGTCGGCGACATGCCGTTCGATGATACGAAGGTCTTCCGCCGCGAACGGGACGATGCGGGCATCGCTGCCTTTGAGCTGCAGGGTCCGGTTGCTGCTCGGCAGGCTGAAGACGTTGGCGACCCGGCTACTGTCGCGGATGTTGGCCAGGAGTTCCGCGGACTGCGAGCGGCGGAGGAAGATGCTGATCTGCTGCCCGCCGTCGACCACCTTGCAGCCTAGGCCGCGGCTCATGCTCGGCATGCGGTCGGGGCCGCAGGCGGCCAGGCTGATGCTGACCCCGGTCTCGATGAAGGCGGCGCATTCGCTATCGAGCATGGCAAGAAGAAGGCGCCACGGGGGCGCCTTTGGTTGGCTCTTGTTACCGTCAGACCTTCGGCTTGGACGGCGTGCTCATCTGTTTTTCATCCTTGGCCTTGTCGCCACAGGCAATGGCGGAGACGCTGGCAAAGGCAAATACGGCGGCGAGCAGTGCGGCGATCGTTTTTTTCATCGGAATCTCCTTCTGTCAATTGTTGATATTCGATCAATCTGGCATGAATTGGTTCAATACTCAAGAAGCGGCTCAATGTGCAGGCGCCATCGGCGGCGAACCCCGGAAACGTGAAGCCCATGCACTATTGGAGCATGGGCTTCGTTGACTGCGGCTCCCGCGCTTTCGGCCGGAGCATTCGGCATTTTGCCGTTGCGGGTACTACTCGGTCATCTTGAGAATGGTTTCCGGGAATAAGTCCATGCAATCCCCTGATACGCAGCTGATGTTGCCAAGCAGTGCCGGGTTTGCTGCGAGCCACAGCACAATCTAAAAATAGACCATTTCCGGAAAAATTCCAGAAAATCGTATTACTGTTTTTCGGCCCTGCTCCGCACTTGCGGTTTTGGTTAAAGCGCCGGGTTGGAGGAAAATGGGCAGATTCGCCGTATTGCCCGGCAGCGCGCCGGGCGCCAAGGAGTCATCCATGCGCCGCATCGCCATCGTCGTTGCCATAATTGCCACTCTCGGCCTCGCTTTCGTCTGGTTCAGTCGGCCCAAGGCGATCCCCGTCGTGCTCAAGGAAGTCACCGCGGGCAAGGTCGAGGCGACGCTGGCCAATACGCGCGCCGGCACCGTCGAGGCCTGTTTGCGCACCAAGTTGTCGACCATCATCGGCGGGCGTATCGAATATCTGGGGGTCAAGGAAGGCGACCGCGTCAAGAAAGGCCAGTTGCTGCTCAAGCTGTGGAACGACGACCAGCAGGCCCAGGCCGCGCTGTCGCAGGCGCAGGTGATGCTGGCCGGCAAGCGGGTTGACGAGGTGTGCATCGCTGCGGTCAACGCCGAAAAAGAGGCAAAAAGGCAGGCCGAGTTGCGCGAAAAGGGATTCGTTTCTGCCAGTCGCGAGGAGGTGGCGCGTACCGAGGCCGAGGTCAAGCGCGCCAGTTGCAATACCGCCAAGGCCGATGTCGCGCAGGCCGAAGCCAAGCTGCAGGCGACGCGCGTCGAGCAGGGTCGTGTCGCGCTCTACGCGCCGTTCGACGGCACGGTCGCCAAGATCGTCGGCGAACTGGGCGAATACTCGACGCCGTCGCCCCCAGGCGTGCCGACCCCGCCAGCCATCGACCTGATCGACGACACCTGTCTCTACGTCAAGGCGCCGATGGATGAAGTGGATGCACCGAAAATCAGTGTCGGCCAGCCGGTGCGCGTCACGCTCGATGCCTTGCCGGGCAAGATGATCCCCGGCAAGGTGCGGCGCGTCGCGCCTTATGTGTCGGCTGTCGAAAAGCAGGCGCGCACGGTCGATGTCGAGGTCGATTTCGCCAGGCCGGAAGAAACCGGCAAACTGCTGGTCGGCTACAGCGCCGATGTCGAAATCAT
>JAEUOH010000056.1 GCA_016790845.1 Dechloromonas sp. | reverse complement strand
AGGTCGACGAACCGGCGATCCCCGAGGTCAGCGCCAACAAGTATTTCCTCAACATCCGTTTCACCAACCCGTCGGCCGGCGAACTCAAGGCTCGGGTCTGCGAGCGCGATGTTCCCTTCGAACTGACCTTCTGCAATCTCTAATGGTCGTGCGCAAGGTGCGCTGCCCGCAATGCGGGGGCGATTCGCTCTGGTCGCCGGACAACCCCTGGCGTCCCTTCTGTTCCGAACGCTGCAAGCAGATCGACCTTGGTGCCTGGGCCAGCGATGCTTACCGGATTCCCGTGCAGGAAGCGAACGAAGGCGACGCGGGCAGTATTCCGCCCGAACCTACCAGCCGCGCATAAGCGCGATGCCGTGCGCGCCATGGCTTTGTGCGTCGGCCAGCATTTCGCGCTGCATGCCGCCAAGCGCCAGTACCGGTAGCGTGTTGCCAGTCAGGCGCGTTGCGAACTCCGGCCAGCCGATCCCGGGCGATTCCGGGTGGGTTGGCGTGGGCAGCACCGGGCCGAGCAAGGCGTAATCGAAATCCAGCTCTCCGGCGCGGGTAATTTCGGCTGCGCTGTGGCATGACGCGCCAACCCAGTTGAAATCGGGGCGTTCGGTACATTCCGCCAGCCGAGCGGCCGAGAGGTGTACGCCGTCGGCACCGACGCACCGGGCGATTTCCTCGTCGTCGTTGATCACCACCAAGGCACCGTGGCTCCGGGCAAGGCGGCTGACCGTTTCGGCAAACCACAGGCGCTGCGCCTGCGGCCAGCCCTTGTCGCGCACCTGGATCAGCCGCAGCCCGGCGTTCAGCGCTTCCTCCAGTCTCTCCAGCTGACGCTCGACACCCTCGATTTCGGCCATCGTGATCGCCATCGTCGTCGGTAGCGCCAAGGCTTTCAGGATCGGATCGTTGGCCGGCAGGATCGGCGCCACGTTCGCGGATTTGCCGCATTTTTGCCAGTCGACCGCAGCATGCTCCAGTGGCGCGGTAATGCCGATCTCGCCTTCCCAAGCCGTCACACGCCAGAAATTGAGGCGCACGGTGGCGTGTGGGTAGGTGAAGACACGGGTCAGCCAGGGCGAGCAGGCGGTGATGGTTATGCCCAGCTCTTCGTGCAGTTCGCGCACCAGGGCCGCGCGCACCGTCTCGCCCGGTTCGACCTTGCCGCCGGGAAATTCCCAGTAGCCTGCATAGACCTTGCCTTCCGGGCGCTGGGCGAGCAGGAATTCGCTGCCGTCCGCGCGCAGCATCACGGCGGCGGCAACTTCGACGATTTCACTCATCGTGCTTTCTTTCGCGCGGTCTTCTGTTGGCCGGCCAGATCGCGGGCAAACTGCCAGGCGACGCGCCCGCTGCGCGAACCGCGCCCGAGCGCCCAGTTCAGCGCATCGCGTTCGCAGGCGGCGATGCGGGCCTCATCTACGCCGAAGTGGCGTAGCCAGTGCTGGACGATGTTCAGGTAATCGTCCTGGCTGAACGGATAGAAGGAAATCCACAAGCCGAAGCGTTCCGATAGCGAGATTTTTTCCTCGATCGCCTCGCCCGGATGAATCTCGTCGTCGACGCGGGTGGTGTCGAGGTTCTCGGCAAAATATTCCGGCATCAGGTGGCGCCGGTTCGAGGTCGCGTAAATCAGCACGTTGTCCGGCGGCGCCGCCACCGAGCCGTCAAGCACGGACTTGAGCGCCTTGTATGCGGTTTCGCCGGCCTCGAACGAAAGGTCGTCGCAAAAAATGATGAAGCGTTCGGGGCGGCCGTCCAGCAAATCGACGATGTCCGGCAGGTCGATCAGGTCGTCCTTGTCGACTTCGATCAGGCGCAGCCCATTGGCCGAATATTCGTTGAGTACCGCCTTGACCAGCGACGATTTGCCCGAGCCCCGGCTACCGGTCAGCAGCACGTTGTTGGCCGGCTGGCCGGCGACGAACTGCCGGGTGTTGGCGACGATGCGCGCCTTCTGGTCGTCGATGTTTTCCAGGTCGGCGAGGCGTATCGGATGTGGATGGCGCACCGCCTGCAGCCAGCCGCGCCCGTTGCGCGTGCGCCAGCGAAAGGCGATGGCGGCGGCCCATTCGGGCGCTGGCGGGGCGGGTGGCAGGCTGGCTTCGATCCGGGCGAGAACGGCTTCGGCCCGGTTCATGAGGTGTTCGAGTTGGCTGGTGTTGGGCATGATGGCTTTATACTTCGCGGCGAATTTGCGAACTCTATAGAAACACATGCGAAAAATCCAAGCCGCCGCGCTGGTGGCCACCCTTCTTCTGGCTGCCTGTGGCACCACGCCGCCCACCGGTGAGCCGCCAGCGGGCTGCAAACCCTGTGCCGAATGTACGCCGTGCCCGCCACCGGCCGCAACGAAACCGCCCGGGGCCGTGCTGCCGCCGTCTCCCCCGGCACCACCCGCACCGCCCCCCGGGGCGCCGTTGGCGCGTACGCTCAAAGCCGGGAAATGGGCCGATTTGCCGGGTTGGTCCGAGGACGATCATGCCGCCGCCTGGCCGGCCTTCATTGCCAGTTGTCGTGGAATCGCCAGCAAGCCCCATGGCGCCGGCTGGAAGCGCGTGTGCGACCTGGCCCGTTCCGTCGATGGCACGCCGGGACACGATCCCCGTCGTTTCTTCGAAACCCATTTGAAACCCTATGCGATTTTCGGCGACGGCAACCCCAACGGCTTGATAACCGGCTATTACGAGCCGCTGCTACGCGGCAGCCGGGCGCGCGTCAAGGGCTTCGAGCAGCCGGTGCGCGGTGTGCCGGACGATTTGCTGACCATCGACCTGTCGGCTGTCTTTCCCGAACTGAAAGACAAGCGGGTGCGCGGTCGTCTGGAGGGCAACAAGGTCGTGCCGTACTGGACGCGGGGCGAAATTGCCGCGCGTGGCGACAAGATTCCGGCGCGTACGCTACTCTACGTCGACGATGCAGTCGAACTCTTTTTCCTGCAAGTCCAGGGTTCCGGGCGCGTTCTGATGACCGACGGTGCGACGGTACGCCTCAACTATGCCGACCAGAACGGCTATCCCTATCAATCCATCGGCCGGGTGCTGGTCGACCGGGGCGAACTAAAGCTCGAAGAGGCTTCGATGCAGGGTATCCAGGCCTGGGCGCGCGCCAATCCGGGGCGTCTCACCGAGTTGTTGAATAGCAATCCCAGCTATGTCTTTTTCCGTGAAGTGCCGAACAGCAAGGATGGCCCGATAGGCGCCCTGGGCGTGCCATTGACCGCCGAGCGCAGCATCGCCATCGATCCGCGTTCGGTGCCGCTGGGGGCACCGGTCTTTCTGGCGACGACGCGCCCGAATACGAACAAACCCCTGAACCGCCTGGTTATGGCGCAGGATACCGGCAGTGCGATCAAGGGTGCGGTGCGGGCGGACTATTTCTGGGGCTTCGGCAAGGAAGCCGGCGAGCAGGCCGGGCGCATGAAACAAAGCGGGCGGATGTGGTTGCTGCTACCGCCCGAGGCGGTGCCAAAATAAGCCGCGTGCCCTATTTTGGGATGCCTAAGCTGATAAATGCACAATAATAGTGCGCGCGTCACTGTATTGGTGCAACATAACACACTGATTTGAAACGCAAAGCATGCACTGGAATGGTGCTTGCTTTCGCTTCCGGGTTCTTCGATCCGGGGGTCTCATGGAAGCTGTTCAATCTGGCGGTAACGTCCTTTTCATTTTGCTGGGCGCCATCATGGTGCTCGCCATGCATGCCGGCTTTGCGTTCCTCGAAGTCGGCACGGTGCGCAAGAAAAACCAGGTCAATGCGCTGGTCAAGATCTTGACCGATTTCGCGATGTCGACCATTGCCTACTTCTTCATCGGCTACAGCATCGCGTACGGAATCAACTTCTTCTCCGGCGTCGATAGCCTGATGGAGAAAAATGGCTTCGAGCTGACCAAATTCTTCTTTCTGCTGACTTTTGCCGCCGCCATCCCGGCCATCATTTCAGGCGGTATCGCCGAGCGCGCGAAGTTTCACCCGCAACTGATCGCCACCTTTCTGCTCGTCGGCTTCGTCTATCCCTTCTTCGAGGGGATCGCCTGGAACCAGCACTTCGGTATCCAGACCTGGCTGAAAGCCTCCTTCGGCGAAGAATTCCACGACTTCGCCGGTTCCGTCGTCGTGCATGCCATGGGTGGCTGGATCGCGTTGCCGGCGGTGCTCCTGCTTGGTGCGCGCTATGGGCGCTATGGCAAGGATGGCCGCATCTCCGCCCACCCGCCCTCATCAATTCCCTTCCTCGCGCTCGGCGCCTGGATCCTGACGGTCGGCTGGTTCGGCTTCAACGTGATGAGTGCCCAGACGCTGGACAAGATTTCCGGTCTGGTCGCGCTGAATTCACTGATGGCGATGGTCGGCGGCACGCTGGTTGCGTTGCTGCTCGGCAAGAACGACCCGGGTTTCGTGCACAACGGCCCCCTCGCCGGCCTGGTGGCGGTCTGCGCCGGCTCCGATTTGATGCACCCAATTGGTGCGCTAGCGGTCGGCAGTATTGCTGGCGGTTTGTTCGTGGTCATGTTCACGCTGACGCAGAATCGCTGGAAGATCGACGACGTGCTCGGCGTTTGGCCACTGCATGGCCTTTGCGGCGCCTGGGGCGGCATTGCGGCGGGTATTTTCGGTAGCAAGGCGCTGGGTGGGGCGGGTGGTGTGGCCTTCATGCCGCAACTGATCATGACGGCGCTTGCCATCGCGGTGGCGGTGGCCGGTGGCCTGCTGGTTTACGGATCGCTGAAAGTTGCACTCGGCCTGCGGCTGGATCAGGAGGACGAATATCAGGGCGCAGATTTGGCCATCCACCGCATAACCGCGACTCCGGAGCGCGAG
>JAEUOH010000054.1 GCA_016790845.1 Dechloromonas sp. | reverse complement strand
ACAGGCATCCGGGTTGTTGTTTCCCCGTGATGCCTGCTGTTGCGGTCAACGGCCTTTTCAGGCCGGATTTCAGGCCGCCTTCTTGCCCTTGCTGCGCGCCGATTTCTTGAGAGACTTGTAAAGCTCCGGTTCCTGGGCCTTCAGGTACTCGATCACATCCCAATCCTCGCGCTTGATCGACTTGATGTCGATCTGCTCGACATGCACCAGGCGCAGCAGTTCGCGCACCGGCTTGGGCATGTTGCGCCCGCTTTCGTAGCGTGAACCACCGCTTTGCGTCACGCCGAGGGTGGACCAGAATTGTTGCTGGTTGAGGCCAAGCTTGCGCCGGATTTCACGGGCATCGATTTTTTCTATGGTCTTTACAGTTGTCATCTCTACTCTCCATCCGCCAGTGTTCTAGGCTTACCCAAGCATCCTAGCGGTGTATGACTTAGGTAATATAACGAATTGTATATCCTGTTATGACGATAGACAAGTGCCAATGCCATAAGTTTCGTCGGAATGGATTGGGGAAAATCCCATGGATTTCCGGGCTTAGGTTTGCGCCGCGACGGTAGGGGCGCCGCCGGTGCTTCCCCAATCGGGCCGGATGCTCTAACATCCCCCAACCAATAATCCACGATTTCGGAGAGACATCATGCAAGTCAGGGAGATCATCCAACTCAAGGGCGGAACCTTGTACACCGCAACTCCCCAGCAGCCCCTGTCGACGGCCATCGACACCATGGCGGAGCTAGATGTCGGGTCGCTGGTGGTCATGGAGTCCGGAAAGATGGCCGGCATGCTGACCTTCCGCGAAGTGCTGCAGGCGATGAAGCAGCACGACTCCTGCCCGGTGGGTGTGACGGTCGGTGATGTCATGGTCAGGAATCCGGTGACGGCTTACCCGGACATGCAGGCCAACGACCTGCGTCGCCTGATGATCGAAAAGCACTCGCGCTACCTGCCGGTGATCGACGGCGATACGCTGATGGGAGTCATTTCCTTTCTCGACGTCGCCAAGGCGGTGCTCGAAGAGCAGAGCTTCGAGAACAAGATGCTCAAGAACTACATCAAGAACTGGCCTGACGAGCCGCAGGCCTGAGTAAAACTGGCGAGCAAGGCGGCTACGGCCGCCTTTTTTCATCGCCTGCCGTCGGTTGCGGTCGACTGCCCGAATGAGGTCTTTTTGCCTGGCGTGGTAAACTGCCAGCTTCGTTTTTGACTGTCCTTTCCCATGTCCGGCAATACTTTTGGCACCCTGTTTACCGTTACTTCGTTCGGCGAATCGCATGGCCCGGCCATCGGCTGCGTGGTCGATGGTTGCCCGCCCGGGTTGGCGCTCGCTGCGAGCGACATCCAGGCCGAGCTCGATCGCCGCAAGCCGGGTACGTCGCGCCATGTGACGCAGCGCCGCGAGCCGGATGCCGTCGAGATCCTGTCCGGTGTCTTCGAGGGCCGGACCACGGGTACGCCGATTGCGCTGTTGATCCGCAACCAGGATCAGCGCAGCAAGGATTACGGCAATATCGCCGAGACTTTCCGGCCCGGCCATGCCGATTACACCTATACGCAAAAGTACGGCTTTCGCGACTACCGTGGTGGTGGCCGTTCGTCGGCGCGCGAGACGGCGGTGCGCGTGGCGGCTGGGGCGATTGCCCGCAAGTGGCTGCTGGAGCGCTACGGTATCAGCATCCGCGGCTGGATGAGCGCGCTCGGGCCGATCGAAATCCCCTTCGTTTCCGCCGATGACATCGACGGCAATGCTTTCTTCGCGCCGAATGCCGGGCTGGTCCCGGAGCTGGAGGCTTACATGGACAGCCTGCGCAAGTCGCTCGATTCGGTCGGCGCCAAAATCACCGTTACCGCGACCGGCGTTCCGCCGGGCTGGGGTGAGCCGGTGTATGACCGGCTGGATGCCGAAATCGCCTACGCGATGATGGGCATCAACGCCGTCAAGGGCGTCGAGGTCGGCGCCGGATTTGCCTCGGTAGCGCAGAAAGGCAGCGAGCACGGCGACGAAATGACACCGGAAGGGTTTCTCACCAACCATGCCGGCGGCGTTCTCGGCGGGATTTCAACCGGCCAGGACATCGTCGTCAACATGGCGATCAAGCCGACGTCGTCGATTGCCCAGCCGCGCCGTTCGATCGACAGTCAGGGCAATGCCATCGAGGTGGCGACCGAGGGGCGTCACGACCCCTGTGTCGGCATTCGCGCGACGCCGATTGCCGAGGCCATGCTGGCACTGGTGTTGATGGATCACGCGTTGCGACACCGCGCGCAATGTGGGGATGTCGTGTGCCAGACGCCGCGCATTCCGGGAAAAATCGCGTAAAATCTTCAGCTTTTTGCCGCTCATCGAGCGAATTTGCCGTTACAGGGAGCGTTTCATGCAAGTCGATCACCACGATCTCCATCACGAATTTCCGGAATTCAATGACGCGATTCACGCGCTGAAGGCTGGTAATGCCCACTTCGCCAAGTTGTTCGCCAGCTACCATCGCCTGACCGGCAAGGTCGAGGATCTGGAAGAGCACGATATGCCGGTCGCCGATTTCACCATCGAAGACATGAAAAAACAGCGTGTCAAACTCAAGGACGAGCTGTACCACATGCTGCTGGCCTTCCGTGCCGGCCAGCAAGCCGCCAAGGTTTGATCGGCTGATTGCCCGATGGTGCATCCGGTAGAATTGCCGGATGCACGCTCTGCCATACTGGCGCCTCTCGGGTTATTACTTTTTTTATTTCGCCTTCATTGGCGCCTTCTCGCCCTATTTCGGGCTCTATCTCCAGTCACTGAACTTTTCCGCCTGGGACATCGGCCTGCTGATGTCCCAGATGCAGTTGATGCGTCTGTTCGGCCCCAATCTGTGGGGTTGGCTGGCTGACCGCTTCGGTCGGCGCATGGCGATCATCCGCCTGGCGGCAATTGCCGGGCTGGCGGGATTCACCGCCTTTTTCTGGCTCGATCGGCTGGGCGGCATGCTGGTGGCGATGGCCGTCATCGCCTTCTTCTGGAGCGCCGCGTTGCCGCTGGTCGAGACGCTGACCTTCGACCATCTGCGCGAACAGCGCGGGCATTACAGCCGCATTCGCCTGTGGGGGTCGGTCGGCTTCATCGTCGCGGTGCTGGCCACCGGCGCCGTGCTCGATGTCTTGCCGCTCAACGGCGTGCTCTGGGTGTGCTGGGGTATCCTGTGCGGGATCCTTGTGCTCGCCGCCGTCTTGCCGGATGTGCCGTCCATGCCGCATCCCAGCGACAGCCTGCCGGTCGCCGACATCCTTCGCCAGCCGCGCGTGCGGGCCCTGCTCGGAGCCTGCTTCGCCATGTCCGCCGCGCATGGCGCCTTGTATGTTTTCTATTCGATCCACCTTGCCGCCAACGGCTATAGCAAGGCCGAAGTCGGCGGCCTGTGGTCGCTGGGCGTGCTGGCGGAAATCGCCGTCTTCATGCTGATGGCGCGGCTGGTGCAGTGCTATTCCTTGCGTGCCCTGCTGCTGGCCAGCTTCGCCGCTGCCGTGCTGCGCTTTTTGCTGATCGGCTGGGGCGTCGAGTCAATGGCCGTGATGGTGGTGGCGCAGCTGATGCATGGCCTGACCTTCGGCGCTTATCACGCGGCCGCCATCGCTGCCGTAAACCTCTGGTTTCCGGGGCGGGCGCAGGGGCGCGGGCAGGCGCTCTATTCCAGCATTTCGTTCGGCGCCGGCGGCCTGCTTGGCGGCCTGATCAGCGGCTGGACATGGGATGACATCGGTGCCGGCTGGACTTATACGCTGGGTTCCGTGTTCGCGGCGATCGGTCTGTTCCTGGTCTGGCGCTGGGTACGCGAACCGGTTGCGGTCGACGTCGCCGGCGAGGCAAAAACCGTCGATCCTGTGCCATAATTCAACGCTTTACCGCCTATTTGAAGCGTTCAATGTCGAAGACACTTTACGACAAACTCTGGGAGAATCATGTCGTCCATCAGGAAGCTGACGGCACGGCGCTCCTCTATATCGACCGTCACCTGGTGCACGAAGTGACCAGTCCGCAGGCCTTTGAGGGCCTCAAGCTGGCCGGCCGCAAGCCTTGGCGCGTTTCGTCCATCGTTTCCACGCCGGATCACAACACGCCGACCGATCACTGGGATGAGGGAATCAAGGATCCGATCTCCCGTCAGCAGGTTGAAACGCTGGATGCCAATATCCGCGAAGTCGGCGCCTTGGCCTATTTTCCGTTCAAGGATCCGCGCATGGGAATTCTGCATGTCGTCGGCCCGGAAAATGGCGCCACGCTGCCGGGCATGACCGTCGTCTGTGGTGATTCGCATACCTCGACGCACGGCGCTTTCGCTTGTCTGGCGCACGGTATCGGTACCTCGGAAGTCGAGCATGTGCTGGCCACTCAGTGCCTGCTGCAAAAGAAATCGAAGACGATGCTGATTTCCGTCGATGGCAAGCTCGGCAAGGGCGTCACAGCCAAGGATGTAGCGCTGGCCATCATCGGCACCATCGGCACGGCCGGCGGTACAGGCTACGCGATCGAATTCGGCGGCAGCGCCATCCGTGGACTGAGCATGGAAGGGCGCATGACCCTGTGCAACATGGCCATCGAAGGCGGTGCGCGCATGGGCTTCGTCGCGGTCGACGACACCACGATCAATTATTTGAAGGGGCGCCCGTTCTCGCCGCAGGGCGAAACCTGGGACAAGGCGGTCGCCTACTGGCGGACGCTGCATTCAGACGCCGGCGCCCAGTTC
>JAEUOH010000285.1 GCA_016790845.1 Dechloromonas sp. | reverse complement strand
TGACGCCAACGCCCAGTACGCCGCCGTGATCGAAATCGACCTGGCCGAAGTCACCGAGCCGATCCTCGCCTGCCCGAACGACCCGGACGACGTCAAGCTGCTCTCCGAAGTCGCCGGCGACAAGATCGACGAAGTCTTCATCGGCTCCTGCATGACCAACATCGGCCACTTCCGTGCTGCCGGCAAGGTCCTCGAAGGCAAGTCCGACATCCCGACCCGTCTGTGGATCGCCCCGCCGACCAAGATGGATGCGCTGATCCTGACCGAAGAAGGCTACTACGGCGTCCTCGGCAAGTCCGGTGCCCGCATGGAAATGCCGGGCTGCTCGCTGTGCATGGGGAACCAGGCACAGATTCGCAAGGGCTCCACCGCGATCTCCACCTCCACCCGCAACTTCCCGAACCGTCTGGGCATCGACACCCGCGTCTACCTCGGCTCCGCCGAACTGGCCGCCATGTGCGCCTTGGCCGGCCGGATTGTCACGGTGCCGGAGTACATGGAGCAGATCAAGCTGGTGAACGCCAAGGCCGCTGACGTCTATCGCTACATGAATTTCGACCAGATTCCTGAGTTTGTGGAACAGGCTGCAACCGTCGAGATGTAATTTGCGAAAATCGGCCGTTTTTGACGGTCGACCGCAAGCAGCCCCGCCGGGAAACCGGCGGGGCTTTTTATTGCCCAATTTTTGCGCGGAAGTGGTTTTCCGAAAATCTGGTCAAGTGTTCGCCATCGGTTCATCATAGGCATCCGAAAATTGGATTGCGATTTCTATTCGGCATCACGGGGGAGGCATGGGCGAAACCTTGATTGTGGCAGCTTCCTACAGTTGGTCGGCTCCCGGCGAGGGGCCATGAGCGGCGTTTTTCTGTCCTATCGCCGCGAGGACAGTGCCGGGTTCGCCGGCCGCCTGGCCGATGGGCTGGAGGCCGAGTTCGGCGCTGGCAGCGTATTCCGGGATGTTGACGATATCCGGCCGGGCGAGGATTTTCAGCAGGCCATCGACAGCCAGTTGCGCAGCGTCGATGCGGTGCTGGTGCTGATCGGCCCGCGTTGGCTGGAGGCCCGGATCGACGGCGCACGGCGCCTGGACGATCCTGCCGATTTCGTACGCCAGGAGGTCGCCACGGCGCTCGCTTCCGGCAAGCCGGTCATCCCCTTGCTGGTCGGTGGCGCGCTGATGCCAGGCGAAGCGGATTTGCCCGCGCCCCTGGCCGGTCTGGCGCGCCGTCAGGCCGTCGTGCTTTCCGATGGCGGCTGGCAGGGTGACGTCGCCCGCCTGGTGGCATCGTTGCGCCCCTTGCTTGGCAGACGGCCGGGGACTGCGGAAAATTCGCGTCGCTGGCTTGTGGGCGGCGCAGCGCTTCTGGTGGCGCTTGGCCTGGCGCTTCTTTGGCTCCGGCCGCCGGCAACGGCGCCCGAGCCGGTGGCGCAAGGCGGCCAGGCGACCGCCATTGCCGGCCATTGGGCCGCACCCGTGAAATACGATTGGGGCGCCAGCCACGACGAGGTTTTCGAGTTCCGTGCCGAGGGCAGCGCTATCGCCGGCCATGCCAGCTACCTTGGGCGCAAGCTCGCTATCGAGCAGGCGAGCGTGGACGGCGAATGGTTGCGCTTCGTGACGCGCAGTCAGGAAGTGCTCGGCGGCGACAGCCCGCCCAGAGAGGTCGTGCACCGTTACGCGGGACGGATCGAGGCAGATGCTGTCCAATTCACGCTGGAAAGCGGCGGTGGCTATTCGCAGCATTCCCCGGTGTCGTTCGTCGCACGCCGGGTTGCGCCAGTCCGGTGACAGTCTGGAAGGAATCGACATGCAGATGAAATTGCTTCGACGCCGGGCAGGCTGGGTGCTCGGGGTGGCGTTGCTGGTTGCCGGCATGCACTCAACGGCGCAGGACAGCCTGCCGCAGTCGCCGGACTTTCGCGGCGAAATCCGGCGCGGGGCCGATGGGCGGCTGATCGCCGTGCCGATGTCGCCCGGCAGCGAGACGGCACCGCTTGGCGGAACGGCGGCAAGCGCGCCACAGGCAGCTGCGCTGCGCGCAAGCACGCTGGTCGTCGGCCCCGGCGAGCGCATCGCGACGATCACCGAAGCCGCGCGCCAGGCACGCGATGGCGACGTCGTCGAGATCAAACCGGGCGAATACCGTGGCCAGCCAGCGGTGTGGACGCAGCGCGACCTGACGATACGCGGCGTAGGGAAGCGCCCGGTGATGGTGGCCGATGGAACGAGCGCCGAGGGCAAGGCGATCTGGGTCGTGCGCGGCGGCCGGGTGCGCATCGACAATATCGAGTTTCGCGGGGCGCGGGTGGCGAGCGGCAACGGCGCCGGCATTCGCCTGGAGGGCGGACAGCTTGCAGTGTTCCGAAGTGCATTCATCGACAATGAAATGGGCATCCTGACCGCCAATTTCGGCGATATTTCGCTGGAGGTCGTCGATAGCGTTTTCGCCGATGCGCCGCGCCATGAAGGCACTTTGCACCATCTGCTCTATGTCGGCGAAATCGGCAAGTTCGTGCTGCGCGGCAGTCGATTTGCCAACGGTTTTCGCGGGCATCTGGTCAAGTCGCGGGCCCGCGAGAACCATGTCCTCTACAACGTGCTGGCCGACAGCCCCGGCGGGCGCGCATCTTACGAGCTGGAGTTTCCCAATGGCGGCATCGCCTACGTGATCGGCAACGTCATCGTCCAGAGCGCCGACAGCGATAACGCCACGATGGTCGCCTTCGGCGCCGAAGGGCAACGCCATGCGCATAATGCCCTGTACATGGTGCACAACACGCTGGTCAACGAGCGCCCGGCCGGCACCTTCGTCAATGTCTGGCTGGAGCGTTTCAGCACACCCGTCCAAGTTTGGGGAATCAACAACCTGCTGGTCGGCGAAGGCGATTTCAACCTGCCGGCGCAGGGGCGATTCGAGGGCAACGAGCGTCTGGCGCGCGGTGCGCTGATCGAGCAGGACGGCGTGCCGACCCGCTTGCCAACGCAATCGCCGCTGCGCGGTTCGGTGCGTCTACCGGGTCAGGTCGGGGCGGTGAATCTGGCGCCGACGGCAGAATTTGTCTTCCCTGTAGGCAGCCGGCCGCTCAGGCTGCCCGCCAGGCTGAGCCCGGGAGCGTTTCAGTAAAGCCTGGTCGCCATCGCCTCGCCCATGCGGATCGGGCGGGTCGGTGCCCAGTCCGGGTTGAAGGCGAGGGTGTTTTT
>JAEUOH010000267.1 GCA_016790845.1 Dechloromonas sp. | reverse complement strand
GTCGGCCGGGTTCTGCGGCAGGCGGAACAGCGTGGATTGCGGCAGGCCGAGGAATTCGCGGGCCTTGGTCGTCAGGCCACGGCCGATGATCAAGGGGATGCGGCCGCCAGCGCGGACTTCGTCGAGGATGACGAGGGTCTTGAGCTGCGACTCGGCGATGGTTGCGCCATTCTTGGTCGCGGTGACCTTGCCGGTAGCCTGGTCGACCTTCAGTTCGATCTCGTCGCCCATGTCCATCTGTCCGGCGTCGATTTCGATCGGCAGTGCGCCGGCATCTTCCATGGTGTTGAAGAAGATCGGGGCGATCTTGGAGCCGAGGCAGACGCCACCGAAGCGCTTGTTCGGGACGAAGGGGATGTCTTCGCCGGTGAACCACAGCACGGAGTTGGTGGCGGATTTGCGGGAAGAACCGGTACCGACCACGTCACCGACGTAGGCAATCAGGTTGCCCTTCTTGGCCAGTGCTTCGAGCTGCTTGATCGGGCCGCGCGAACCCGGCTCGTCAGCTTCGATACCCGGACGCGGGTTCTTCAGCATGGCCAGGGCGTGCAGCGGGATGTCGGGACGCGACCAGGCGTCCGGTGCCGGCGACAGATCGTCGGTGTTGGTTTCGCCGGTGACCTTGAAGACGGTCAGCTTTTGCGAAGCCGGCACAGCCGGGCGGGAGGTGAACCACTCGCCGTCGGCCCACGACTGCATGACGGCCTTGGCGTTGGCGTTGCCGCCCTTGGCCAGCTCGGCGACATCATGGAAGAAATCGAAGACCAGCAGGGTCTTCTTGAGGCCTTCGGCCGCGGCGGCACCGCATTCGGCGCTGGCCAGCAGGTCGATCAACGGTTTGACGTTGTAGCCGCCGAGCATGGTGCCGAGCAGTTCGGTGGCCTTGACCTTGGAGATCAGTGAACAAGCTTCTTCACCCTTGGCGACCTTGGCCAGGAACTCGGCCTTGACCTTGGCGGCATCATCGACGCCCGCCGGCACGCGGTAGGTAATCAGCTCGACCAGCGCGGCTTCTTCGCCGGCCGGGGGATTCTTCAGCAGGGCGACCAGCTCGGT
>JAEUOH010000036.1 GCA_016790845.1 Dechloromonas sp. | reverse complement strand
CCGTTCTGACATTCATAAAAAACCAAGGAGCAGCAAGATGAGCGATTACCGCGCACCCGTGAAGGACATGCGTTTCGTGATGGATGAACTGGCCGGCTACAAGGAGTTGAGCCAGTACCCGGATTTCGCCGAAGCGACGCCGGACATGGCCGATGCCATTCTCGACGAGGCCGCCAAGTTTGCCGGCGAAGTGCTGGCTCCACTCAATCGCATCGGCGACCAGCAAGGCTGCAAGCTGACAGAAACCGGCGTCGTCACGCCCCCGGGCTGGAAGGAAGCCTACAAAGCCTTCTGCGATGCCGGCTGGAACGGCATCGCCTGTCCGCCCGATCACGGTGGCCATGGTCAGCCGGATACGCTGGCGGTGGCGGTCAAGGAGATGGTGTGCTCGGCCAACCTGTCGTTTTCGCTCGGCCCCTTGCTCACTACCGGCGCCGTCGAAGCCCTGCTGACCTGCGCCAGCGACGAACTCAAGACGATCTACCTGGAAAAAATGGTCACCGGCGTGTGGACCGGCACCATGAACCTGACCGAGCCGCAAGCCGGCTCCGACCTGGCGCTGATTCGCAGCCGTGCCGAGCCGCAGGCCGACGGCAGCTACAAGGTCTTCGGCCAGAAGATCTTCATCACCTACGGCGATCACGACATGACGGACAACATCGTCCACCTGGTGCTCGCCCGTCTGCCGGATGCGCCGCCGGGCGTGCGTGGCATTTCGATGTTCCTGGTGCCGAAATACCTGGTTAACGCCGACGGCTCGCTCGGCGCGCGCAACGACGCCTACTGCGTTTCCATCGAGCACAAGCTCGGCATCCATGCCAGCCCGACCTGCGTGATGGCTTACGGCGACAACGGCGGCGCCGTCGGCTACCTGCTCGGCGAGCCGAACCGCGGCCTCGAATACATGTTCATCATGATGAACGAAGCCCGCCTCGGCGTCGGCCTGCAGGGTATCGCGCTCGGCGAGCGCGCCTACCAGCAGGCGCTGGGTTATGCCCGCGAACGCAAGCAGGGGCGCGACGCGGTCACCGGCGAAGCGCTGGTCACCATCGACAGGCACCCCGACATCCGCCGCATGCTGATGTTGATGAAGAGCCGCGTCGAAGCCTGCCGCGCCATGGCCTACTACACCTCCGGCCTGCTCGACCGCGCCCACGTCATCGCCGACCCCGAGGAGAAGAAACGTCAACTCTGGCTGGCCGAATTCATGATTCCCATCGTCAAGGGCGGCGGCACCGAAATGGGCATTGAGGTCACTTCGCTCGGGATCCAGATTTACGGTGGCATGGGCTTCATCGAAGAAACCGGCGCTGCCCAGCACTGGCGCGATTCGCGCATTACCACTATCTACGAAGGCACCACCGGCATCCAGGCCAACGACCTGCTGTTCCGCAAACTGATGCGCGACCAGGGCGCCACGGCGCGTGTCGTCTTTGCCGAAGTGGCGGCCACCGCCAAGGCACTGGCCGCCTCGCCGTGCCCCGAACTGCAAGCCATCGCCAAACGCCTCGGCGACGCCCTGCAAGCCTGGATCAAAGCAACCGAATGGCTGGCCGCCAATGCGAAAAGCGGCCTTTCCGGCGTGTTGACCGCAGCCGTCCCGTATCTGCACCTCGCCGTCACCGTCTGCGGCGGCTGGCTCATGGGGCGCGCCGCGCTGGCCGCCGCCGGTTACCTCGACAAGGGGGAGGGTGACCTGGCCTTCTACCGCGCCAAGATCGCCACTGCCCATTTCTACGCCGACCAGATGCTGCCGCAAGCGGCGGCCTACGGCGAGACGGTCAGGGGAGGGGATGCCGCCCTGGCCGGGATCGGCGACGAAATGTTCTAAGCGGTACTGCAAGCCGGGGTGCCGCAAGATACCCCGGTGGCTGGCCCCTGTTGCGGTCGACCTGGTTTTTTGGCTTGTTTTCAAATTGTCTGACGTATCGATTCTGCTGTAATAAACTTTCAGACGAAGCACAATTTCCATCCCCGATAGGCTTGGCAGAAAGGAGCGCCAGATGCTTGAACTAAGACCGGGTTGCGAACGGTGCGACAAGGATTTGCCGCCGGACTCGACGGAGGCGCGTATCTGTTCGTTCGAATGCACTTTCTGTGCGTCGTGCGCCGACCATGCACTTGGTGGTATCTGCCCCAACTGCGGCGGCGAGTTGCTGCCCCGTCCCCGGCGTCCGGCAGGCAAACTGGCCAGCAACCCGCCATCGAGCACGCGGATCTACAAGCCTGCCAGTCGTTGAGCCCATTCACCGTTTGCCGCTAGGCGGGGGCTGATCCATGATGTTCCCGCGACTTCTTCAAACCTTGGGTAATTTCAGGAGGACAGCATGAGTCTTACCGGTCAATGTCTCTGCGGTTCGGTCAAATATGAATGCCCGGTGGCGCCGGTGCTTTCCGGCAATTGCCACTGCAAGGATTGCCAGCGTTCATCCGGCGGTGCGTATGCACCGACCTTTTTTGTTCCGGCGGCGGCAATTTCCATCCTCGGCGAGGTGACGTACTACGACAATGCCGGCGGTAGCGGAAAAATAGTGAGCCGTGGATTTTGTCCGAAATGCGGCTCGCAGATGTTCAGCAAATCCGAGTCGATGCCGGGCCTCATCGGCGTCCGCGCGGGCAGCCTCGACGACACGTCGCAATACCATCCGCATGTCGATATCTTCGTCAGCAGGGCAGCGCCCTGGGACTACATTCCACCCGGCGCGGCCGCATTCCCCGAGATGCCGCCCAATCCGAAGGGCTGACCCCATGCCTGGGCTCGCAAGGCAATGACGCATTGAAGCCATGTTGACCATCGACATCGTTGCCGACATCGTCTGTCCCTGGTGCTTCATCGGCAAGCGTCGGCTGGAAACAGCCGTGGCGCTGGTACGCGAGGCGCATCCGGGTTTTGTCTGCCGCACGCGTTGGCTGCCTTTCTTCCTCAATCCTGATACGCCGCCCGAAGGCGAGCCTTACCTGCCTTTCCTCGAGCGCAAGTTCGGTGGCCGGGCACCGGTCGAGGCCTTGTTCGCCCGCGTCCGCGAGGCCGGGCGAACCTACGGGATCGATTACGCCTTCGAGAAAATCCCCCTGCGCGCCAACACGCTGCGTGCCCACCGACTGATCCACTGGGTTCAGCAACGGGGCGACGCCGATGCCGTGGTCGAGCGGCTGTTCGTTGCGCAGTTCCAGCGCGGCGAATACGTCGGCGACATTGCCCTGCTGTCCAAGATTGCCGCAAGCAGCGGCTACGATGCGGAAACGGTTTCGGACTATCTGCTGTCGTCGGCGGACGAGAATCTTGTTCGTACCACGGAGCGCCAGTTAAGAGCGATGGGCGTCCGCATGGTGCCAACCTTTATCGTGGCGGGCGACAAGGTCATTGTCGGTGCCGAAGATCCTGCCGTGCTGGCCGCCTGTATTGTCGATCAACTGACCAGATCGCCTGGAAAATGACCTGAAGCTTGCCAAGGAGAGAATATGACGACGACCAAAAAAAGCGCTGGAGCGACACGGAGCGCAAAAGCGAAACCGACGGGCGCCGCGGCTGCGTTGGCCAAACCGCTCGATACCGTGAGCGGCCTCACGCGATCGCTGCGCTCGCTGACCGAGCAGATGGTTGGCATGGCCGGGGCGGCCGTCGATACCTCGCTGGCTGCCGCCACCGGCCTTTTCCCGCATGGCGTCGCGTCGACCAAGGCGCTGGTCAAGGCCGGCGCCTTCCTGCGGCAGGTGCGCGAAGCGGCGGGGATTCCGCTCGACGATCTCGGGCAGGCGATCAATCTCAAGGATTCGGCGCTGCTCGAACTGGCGGAGACTGGCAAGATGGCCCTGCCGTTCGAAGTGATCCTGCGTCTGGCGGCGGTGCTGGCGCGCAACGATCCGGTGCCTTTCGTGATGAACATGACCAAGGCCCACAGCCCGGCGATGTGGCAGATTCTGGAATCGTTCGGGGTCGGCCGTCTGGTCGAGCACGCCGGCCGCGAGCACGAGTTCGTCAGCATCTATCGGGCGCGCGACGAGGCACGCAAGCTGACCGACGAAGAGTTCGCCCGTGTGCGCAAATTCGTCGAGACCGCCTTCGACATGGCTCTCGAATTCAACCGCGAGGCCAAGGCGGCGAGCCAGATCAAGCCGCCGGCCCGCCGGAAGGCGGCGACGCACAAGGCCGGCGCTTGATCGCGCTTTCCGCCGAACGGTATTTCCAGTCTCCGGCACGCCCGATATTCCTGACGTTCCAGGCTGTCTGAGCAGGTTGGCGCTCGTGGCACGGAGAAAAAAGAAGAAGGCTGCTCGCCCAATCCATCCATCCGCCGGCCCGCTACCGGCGAAGCTGGCGGGGTGCTTCGCCGGCCGCCTGCTGGTCTTCAGCGATGCGAGTCGCAAGCGCCATGGCGGGCTGGCGGCGGTGTTGTTCGATGACCACGACGGCGAACCGGTCGTCGCCACCCGTTCCGTGGCACTTGCCGGCAGCAACGAACTCGAACTGCTGGCCGCCATTTTCGCGCTGGAAGAAGCGGAGCGCCGTTTTCCGGCGCGGCCGGTGGCGCTGTTCTCCGACAACAGCGATGCGCTGGCACGGCTGACCCAGGCCGCTACGTTCGGCCTGGCGCAGGATTTGCCGCTGGCGGATTTGTGCGCTGCGCCGGGCGTGGCAGCGGCCCTGGCCGGTGCGTCGTTCAACTGGGTGCGCGGACATGCCAGCTGCCGCGGCAATCTGTTGGCCGACCAGCACGCGGCGGCGGCAGCGGCTTGAGGCGCCTGTCGTAAACCTTACACGGGGTCCACGGGAAAACCGGCCGAAGGCCTTGCCGCAAGCCGTTTGCGCATTGGTGGCGCGTGGCATACCACTTGCATGGCCAGGGCTTCGCCAACCTTCAAGTAAGCACAGTCATGAACAAGATCGGAATATTCTTCGGCACCGAAACCGGTACAACGCGGCTGGTGGCCAAGAAACTTCACAAGTTGCTGGGGGACGAGATTGCCGACAAACCGGTGAATGTGAATCGCATCACGCCGGAAGAGATGCTGAAGTACGACGCGCTCATCCTCGGCACGCCAAGTTATGGCGAAGGGGAAATTCCAGGCCGAAGCGCCGGCTGCCTGGAACCGGGTTGGGAGGAGTTTCTGGCCCAGATGCAGAATCCGGATTTTTCCGGCAAGCGCATTGCCTTTTTTGGCCTCGGGGCGCAGGAGCGCTACGCCGACCGTTTCGCCAGTTCATTGATGGCGCTGTACAAGGTGTTCGCCGGCTATGGCGCCGAACTGGTCGGTAGCTGGAGCACCAACGGTTATACCTTTCAGCACTCGGCGGCGGTCGTCGATGGCCGCTTCGTCGGGCTGGTGATCGACCAGCGCACGCAGGGGATGTACACCGACGAACGCCTCGCCGGCTGGCTGGCGCAGGTCAAGCCCCTGCTGCTCGAGAAAATCGGGGTCGCGGCGTAGAGGCGAGGCGGCTCAGTTCTTCAGCAACTGGACGGCCGCCGCGTCGAGATCGGCCTTTTTGAGCAGCCCGAGCTTGATCTGGATGACCTGCCCGTTGCCGTCGATAAATACCGTGAACGGCAGCCCAGCCTTGGTGTTGCCCAGTGCCTTCATTAGCGGAAAGCCCTGTTCCCTGGCGATGAAGATCGGGTAATCCATCTCGTAGGCCTTGGCGAATTCGCGGGCTGGTTCGGCCTTGTC
>JAEUOH010000032.1 GCA_016790845.1 Dechloromonas sp. | reverse complement strand
CGCCACCTTTCCTCACTTGACGGTGCTGGAGAACGTCCGCATCGGCCTGCAGCGCAAGCTGGGTACGGAATTTCATTTCTGGAAATCGGAAAAGAGCCTCAACAAACTGAACGGCGAGGCGATGGCGCTGCTGGAAGCGGTTGACCTGACCGAATTCGCCGATACCGTCACTGCGGAAATGCCCTATGGGCGCAAGCGTGCGCTGGAAATCGCCACCACGCTGGCCCTCGATCCGGACATGATGCTTCTTGACGAGCCAACGCAGGGCATGGGCCACGAAGACATCGCGCGTGTCGTCGAACTGATCCGCAAGGTTTCGGCCAACCGTACCATCTTGATGGTCGAGCACAACCTGTCGGTGGTGGCCAATTTGTGCGACCGCATAACCGTACTGACGCGTGGCAGCGTACTGGCCGAAGGCAGCTACGAGGAAGTCTCGAAGAATCCGAAGGTGCTCGAAGCCTATGTCGGCTCCGACAACATGAACGACGCGCACCACTGAGCGGAAGATCACCATGACCAGCGCTTTCAAGCCGAAACCTGAATACCTGCGCCTGACCGATTTGCATGCCTTCTACGGTGAGTCGCATATCCTGCACGGGATCGATCTCAGCGTCGCCAAGGGCGAGTGCGTCACCTTGCTGGGCCGCAACGGGGCAGGGCGGACCACCACACTGAAATCCATCATGGGTCTGGTCGGACGGCGAAGCGGTTCGATCATGATCAATGGCAACGAAGTGATCAACGTGCCGACGCACAAGATCGCCCATCACGGGGTCGGCTACTGTCCGGAAGAACGTGCCATCTTCGCCTCGCTCAGCGCCGAAGAGAACCTGACGCTGGCACCGATTGTCGCCAGTGGCGGCATGTCGGTCGACGAGATTTACGAAATGTTCCCGAATCTCGGCGAACGCCGTAGCAGCCCTGGAACGAAGCTTTCCGGTGGCGAGCAGCAGATGCTGGCGATGGCGCGCATCCTGCGCACCGGTGCCAAGCTGCTGCTGCTCGACGAAATCACCGAGGGCCTGGCCCCGGTGATCGTCAAGAAATTGGGCGAGGTGATTACCGAGCTCAAGAAACGCGGTTTCACCATCATCCTTGTCGAACAGAATTTCCGTTTCGCAGCCCCGCTGGCCGACCGCCATTACGTGCTCGAACACGGAGAAATAATCGCCACCATCACCCAGGAAGAACTTCCGGGCAAGATGGACTGGCTGCACCAGACACTCGGCGTTTGACCGGGTTTGCCCACGCCCTAAGGAGGATTCACCCATGCTTTCCAGAAAATTCACCACTACCGCCTGTGCCGCCGCCCTGGCTGCGCTGTCCTGCGGCGCCCAGGCCCAGATTTCCGGCGGTTCCGTGAAGATCGGTGTCCTCACCGACCTGTCCGGTACTTATTCCGATCTTGCCGGTTCCGGCGCCGTACTGGCGACCAAGATGGCCATTGACGATTTCATCGCCAATGAAAAACCGAACTTCAAGATCGAGATGGTGAGCGCCGACCACCAGAACAAGGCCGACATCGCCTCCAACAAGGCGCGCGAATGGATCGAGCGCGAAGGTGTCGATACCGTCACTGAACTGGTTACGACTTCGACGGCTTTGGCCGTGATGAAAGTCGCCAAGGAAAAGGATCGCATCGTCATCATGAACGGCCCGGCATCGACGCCGATCACCAACGAGCAGTGCAACGACGTTTCGGTGCATTACACCTACGACACCTATGCCGTCGCCAACGGCACGGCCAAGGCGGTCACGACGGGCGGCGGCAAGACCTGGTTCTTCCTGACTGCCGACTATGCCTTCGGTCAGGCCCTGGAGAAGGATGCGACGGCGGTTGTCGTCGCCAATGGCGGCAAGGTGCTCGGGTCGGTCCGCCACCCATTCCCGGGCTCCGATTTCTCCTCCTTCCTGCTCAAGGCCCAGGCCTCTGGCGCGCAGGTCATCGGTCTGGCCAACGCCGGCGCCGATACCACCAATGCCATCAAGCAGGCCGCCGAGTTCGGCATCACGCCCAAGCAGTCCCTGGCCGGCCTGCTGATGTTCATTACCGACATTCACGCGCTCGGCCTGAAGTCGACGCAGGGCATGTACCTGACCGAAGGTTTCTATTGGGATCGCAACGACGAGACCCGCGCCTGGTCGAAGCGCTTCTTCGAAAAGCAGAAAAAGATGCCGACCATGGTTCAGGCCGGCCAGTATTCGTCGATCTATCATTACCTGAAGGCGGTCAAGGCGACCGGTACCGACGATACGACCAAGGTCATGGCAATGATGAAAAAGACACCGATCAACGATTTCTTCGCCAAGAATGGTCAGATCCGCGAAGACGGTCGGATGGTGCATGACATGTACCTGATGCAGGTGAAGAAGCCGGCCGATTCCAAGTATCCCTGGGATTACTACACGATCAAGGCAGTCATTCCGGCAGCCGAGGCATTCCAGCCGCTGTCGCTGTCGCGCTGCCCGCTGATCAAGAAGTAAGCAGACTCATCGCAATACCCGGCGCGAACATCGGTTCGCGCCGGGTCTGGAGTTTTCCATGGAAATTTTCGGAATACCGACCGCGTTGCTGGGCAGCCAGTTGCTGGTGGGGCTGATCAACGGATCGTTTTATGCAATTCTCAGCCTGGGGCTGGCGATCATCTTCGGCCTGCTGAACATCATCAATTTCTGCCACGGCGCACAGTACATGATGGGTGCCTTCGTCGCCTGGATCGCGCTGACCCGTTTTGGCGTCAATTACTGGGTTTCGCTGATCGCCGCGCCACTCATTGTCGGCATCCTCGGGGTCGTCATCGAACGTCTGATGCTGCGTCGCCTCTACAAGCTCGATCACCTTTACGGCCTGCTGCTGACCTTTGGCCTGGCACTGATTTTCGAGGGTATCTTCCGCGACCAGTTCGGTATTTCCGGCGAGAGCTACGAGGTTCCCGAATTGCTTTCCGGCGGAGTCAATCTCGGCTTCATGTTCCTGCCCATCTACCGCGGATGGGTCATCGTCGCCTCGCTGACCGTCTGTTTCGGCACCTGGTACATGATCGAGCGTACCAAGCTCGGTGCCTACCTGCGCGCCGGCACCGAAAATTCGCAGATGGTCCAGGCGCTGGGCATTAACGTGCCGCTACTGATCACCTTCACCTACGGCTACGGCGTGGCCCTGGCGGCCTTCGCCGGCGTGCTGGCGGCACCGATCTTCCAGGTCAATCCGCTGATGGGTTCCAACCTCATCATCGTCGTCTTCGCGGTCGTCGTGATCGGCGGCATGGGCTCGATCATGGGTTCCATCATCACCGGCCTCGCGCTCGGCTTGATCGAGGGGCTGACCAAGGTTTTCTATCCCGAGGCCTCCAGCGTGGTGGTCTTCGTGATCATGGTCATCGTTCTGCTGGTGCGGCCGGCGGGCCTCTTCGGCAAGTCCTGAAGCAAAGGGAAATCACATGAACGCGCCTGCCTCGTTTGCCGAGTCGAAATTGCCACTGCTCCTCGGTGTGCTGTTCGTCCTGGGCCTGATCGCACCGTTTGCGGTCTACCCGACTTTCTTGATGAAAATCCTCTGCTACGGCCTGTTTGCCTGTGCATTCAACCTGCTGCTCGGCTTTGCCGGGCTGCTCTCGTTCGGCCACGCGGCCTTCCTCGGTACGGCAGGCTACGTCTGCGGCCTGATGGTGCGCGACCTCGGCGTCACGCCGGAACTCGGCATACTCGCCGGCACCGTGTCGGCCGGCTTGCTCGGCTGGTTATTCGGCTGGCTGGCCATCAAGCGCACCGGCATCTATTTTGCGATGATCACGCTGGCGCTGGCCCAGATGGTCTTTTTCCTGGCTATCCAGGTCAAGGCGACCGGAGGCGAGGACGGTTTGCAGGGCGTGCCGCGCGGCAACCTGTTCGGCATCGTGGACCTGTCCGACAACCTCGCGATGTATTACTTGGTGTTCGCCATTTTCTGCATCGGTTTTTTCATCATCTATCGCACAATACATTCACCTTTCGGGCAGATTCTCAAGGCCATTCGCGAGAATGAGCCGCGCGCCATTTCGCTTGGCTACGACGTCAACAAGTTCAAGCTGATCGCCTTCGTCATCTCTGCGGCACTGGCCGGTACGGCCGGGGCGACCAAGACGCTGGTCTTCCAGCTGGCATCGCTGAGCGATGTGCACTGGCATGCCTCGGGCGAGGTGGTGTTGATGACCTTGCTCGGCGGCCTGGGCACTATCCTCGGACCGCTCGTCGGGGCGGCGACCATCGTTGCGTTGCAGACCCAACTGGCGGATTCCGTGGGTTCCTGGGTAACGGTCATCATGGGTGCGATCTTCGTGCTCTGCGTGTTGAGCTTCCGACGCGGCATCGTCGGCGAGTTGCAGGCGCTGGTCAAGCGCTCGGGCGTAAATTGACACGCTATCCGGGGCGTGCGCGCCCCGGATAGCGGCCGAAGATAGCCCCGCACGGCTTATGGTCTTGGCGATTCGCATCAAGGAATGCGTACCGTCATCCCGGCAGAATTCCTCCCTGATTGCCATTCCGGCAAGCGACCCAAGGAGCTATGATGCAAGCCATTCATGTCTGCAACCACACCACCCCGGAAGCCCTTTATCCCTTCGATGCGCGCGGCATTGCCAAGCGCTTTCGCCACGCGGCCATCTTCGGCGCGCTCGATGCGCTGCAGCCCGGCGAAACCATGCGCTTTTGCAACGACCACGATCCGCTCCCGTTGCTTGCGCAATTGCAAGCCAGATACGGTGACAGCTTGAACATCGAGTACAAGCAGCGCGAGCCGGGGGCCATCGTCATCGACTTTGCTGTCGTCGCCTGATTGCTGCTTAACGCGAGCCTGACCCTTCTTGCCTTGCTGGGCAGCGCCATACTGGCGCTGAGCGGGGTCGGTTCGCCGCTGGCGGTGGCGCATCTGGCGTTCGCCGTCGGCATCGTGCCGCTGATATTCGCGGCCATGAGTCACTTCGTGCCGGTGCTTACGCGTACCGGCGACCCTGGGCCGTGGATCGCCCGCCTGCCGCTGGTTGCACAATTGGCCGGCGGACTGGCGGTGGGCGCGATGCAGGGGCTGATTCCCTACGGGCTTTTGCACGCGGCTGCTGCGGTCGACCTGCTTCTGGCGGCCATTTTGCTTAACTGGATCGCCTCCCGTGCCCGTGCCACGCTGGGCTCGCCGCACCCCGGCTGGCGCTGGTATGGCGCCGCGCTCGGTTGCCTGATGCTGGCACTAATGGCGGTGCCGTTGATGCAGCTTCTGCCGTCGTACTGGAAGCCCTTGCGCCTATTTCATCTGCACCTGAATTCACTGGGCCTGGTTGGGTTGGCGGCGCTCGGTACCTTGCCCGTACTGCTGCCGACCGCGCTCGGCAAACCGGACCCGGAAGCTGCCGGCTGGCTGCGCCGCCGCCTGTGGCTGGTGGCCGGCGGGGCCCTGGTGGTGGCCACCGGCACGGCGGTCGTCTGGCTGTTCGCGGTGCCGGGAGCGGCACTGATGCTGGTTGCCGCGCTGGGCCTGGTCGGTCAGTGGGCTCGCCGCTTCGGTTTCCGGGCGCTGCTGGCGGATGGGGTCGCGGTGTCGCTTCTGTGTGCAGTTGCAGGCTTGCTGCTGACCTTGGCCGCTGGCGTCGCACACGGCTCTGGTTTGATAGCGGGGCGCCCGACTTTGCTTGCCTGGGGCGTTGGCTTTCTGTTGCCGCTGGTGACCGGTGCGTTGAGCCAACTGCTGCCGGTCTGGCGCTGGCCCGGGCCGGCCATTCCGGCGCGCCAGCTTATGCGGCAAAAACTGGCTTCCAGCGGCGTCTGGCGGGCGGCGATGTTCTTTATCGCAGCCATTGCACTGCTTGCCGGATTCGACAGCTTGGCAGGAGGGCTGGTGATCGGTGCAATTGGGTTGTTTGCCGGCAGTCTGC
>JAEUOH010000211.1 GCA_016790845.1 Dechloromonas sp. | reverse complement strand
GTCGGCCAGACCGGCAAGATCGTCGCCCCGCAGCTTTACATCGCGGTCGGTATCTCGGGAGCGATCCAGCATCTGGCCGGGATGAAGGAATCGAAGGTGATCGTCGCCATCAACAAGGACCCGGATGCGCCGATCTTCCAGATCGCCGACTACGGCCTCGTCGCCGACCTGTTCGAGTCCGTGCCGCAATTGGCGGCCGCGGTAGGCTAGAATTATCGTGTGAATCTGCCGGATACATTGCTGGGTGAAGGGTGGTACTGGGCGGCCTGGGCTGTCTGGGTGCCGCTTTTTGCCCGCAGTATCTGGCGTGCGCCCTGGTTGCGTTTTAAGGATTCCGACCTGTTCAACGTCTGGCTGGGCATGATCGTGCTGTTGACACTGATCTGGAGCATGAAGGCAGGCGTCAAACCAGGTCTGTCGATGCACCTGCTGGGGGCGACGGTGTTCACCCTCAGTTTTGGGCCACATCTCGCATTTGTCGGGCTCTCGTTGGTGCTTCTGGGTATCTGTCTCAACGGGGGCTTCGATATTTTCGCGTATGCCATCAACGTGCTCCTGATGGCCGGCGTCGCTATCCTGGTTACGCAGACGATGTATCGCATTGTCGTGCGTTACTTGCCGCGCAATTTCTTTGTTTACGTCTTCGTCAATGGTTTCTTCACCGCGGCGTTGAGCGTCATCGGTGTCGGCATTGTCGCAACCTTGCTGATGGTCGTGGCAGGTGCCTATGAATGGGAATATCTGGCCAACGAATACCTACCCTATTTCCTCTTGCTGGGATTCTCGGAGGCATGGCTGTCGGGAATGTTGATAACCCTGTTTGTCATCTATCGCCCAAACTGGATTGTCACATTTGACGATGCCAGTTATCTAGCCAATAAATAAGGACTACAATTCGTTCGATTACATGTCATTGGGGTTAGGGCAGGTGAACCGTAACGCATTTCGTTTTTCCCTCATTGCCACTGCGCTAGCTATTTCTGGTCAGACATTGGCGATTGGCCTCGGTGAACTAAGGAGCAGCTCTGCGCTTGGTGATCGGCCACGGCTGGAGGCCGACATCCTTGGCGACAACAAGAGTTTGCTTGATCCCGCCTGTTTTCGATTGGTAAAGCCCTCGGGTGACGATAGCCTGCCATGGCTGAAGCGTGCCACATTTAGAGTGCGCCAGGGGAATCCGGCGGTTCTTGAGATTCTTTCCGATACACCGCTTAACGAACCGGCGCTGGCGGTGGCCGTATCCGTGGCGTGCGGCCAGGACATGGTGCGCGAATATGTGCTTCTTGCATCGCCGCCAACAAGTCGCGCGCTGATGACGATGGAGCCTCCTGTAAAGCCACGTCCGGCCACGTCGGCTTCAATTGTGGAGCCCCGGGAACGGGGAGGACTTCCTAAAGTTCCAGCTCCTGTAGCTTCCAAGGCGCCGCCTGAAGATCGCAAACCGCCCATTCCGTCCGGGTTGGCTGAGGACGACAAGGCGGCAGCCGAGAAGATCAGGAGCATGGAGGCGACGGTCAGCGAACTTCAGAAACGCGCCGGCGATCTCACTCAAAAGATCGAAGACGCCTCTTCGTCAGTACCTGCCGGGTCCCCACCGGCGGTAACCACGTCCCAGCCCGTTGCGCCGGCTGTCCAGCCACCTCCGGCAAAGCCTGCCCCTGCCGGATCGGATTCCTCTGGTTCGGGCTGGAGTTTCTACGCTGCGTTGATTGGTGCCTTGCTGGTGGTCGCCGGCTTGCTGGGATGGCGGCGCTATCAGGAGAACAAGCAAGACGCCGGTGCCGATGGGCGCAACCTTGAAGTTGATCCGCCACGGTTTGGCGAGCGTGCGGAGCGCGGTGGTGTCGATCTGCAAGTCGACCCGGTTGCCATGGCTATGCCACCCAAGATCGATGCATCGGCGCTTGCTGCGCAACCGGCCGCAACACCAGGGCCTTTGTCGCTACATTCATCGACACACGATTCGATGTTGTCGATTTCTGCTGCTACGGTCGACGAGCATTTCGAGGCTAATCCCGTGATGGAACTGGCGGAAATCATGTTGTCGTTCGGTCGGGTCAAGGGTGCGGCTCAGGCCTTGCAGGAATACATCGATGCCAGTCCGCAGGAGGCTCTGAAACCGTGGATTCGCCTGATGGATATTTACCGCACGGCGGGCATGCGTCACGAGTTCGAAAAGGTCGCACGTGAACTGAACAGGAATTTCAACGTCGAGGTTCAGAAATGGGATGCTGAACCCGGCAAGCAGGGCGAAGTCGATGTCGTGCTTGATGGCGGATCGGACAGGCATGCCGATCCTCTCAGATTGGAAGGGATCGAGAGCATGCCGGCGATCATGGAGCAGGTGCTGATTCGCTGGAACTCGGGCGATGTCGTCGCCTATCTCGACCAGTTGCTGCGCGATAACCGCGGTGGTACGCGCCTGGGCTTCGCACTGCCTGTCGTCGAGGACATCCTGTTCCTGATCGAGCTGAAAGAAAGTTCCAATAACGTGGAAAGTGACGTCAAGCAATCATGAGTGAATATGTTGCCCCTTTGCGGGATATGCGGTTCGTAATGCAGGAATTGGCGGGTCTTGACCAGATCGTTTCATTGCCGGGTTGTGAAGAGGCTTCGGCGGACGTCGTCGATGCCATTCTGGATGAGGCTGCCAAGTTCGCCGGTGAAGTAATTTCTCCGCTCAACCGGGTAGGTGATACCGATGGCGCCAAATGGACGGAGACGGTCGTCACCACTTCGCCCGGCTTCAAGGAGGCTTACCGTCAGTTTGTGGATAACGGCTGGAACGGGCTCGGTTGCGATCCTGAGTTTGGCGGTCAGGGGTTGCCACGTTTGCTTTCTACCGCTGTGAGCGAAATGTGGAAGGGTGCCAATCATGCCTTTTCGCTGTGCCCGATGCTGACCCAGGGGGCGATCGAGGCGCTGATGATTGCCGGTACCGACGAGCAGAAGGCGGCGTACCTGCCGAATCTCGTGTCCGGAGAGTGGACGGGCACCATGAATCTGACCGAGCCCTCGGCAGGCTCCGATCTGGCCGCAGTCCGCAGTCGCGCGGAACCAGTGGGCGACGGAACTTACAAGATTTTTGGCCAGAAAATTTTCATCACCTACGGCGAGCACGACATGACGGACAACATCGTCCATCTCGTGTTGGCGCGTACGCCCGATGCGCCGGAAGGCGTCAAGGGCATCTCGCTGTTCGTCGTTCCCAAATTCCTGCTCAAGGCGGATGGAACGCCAGGCGAGCGCAACGATGTCTATTGCGTCTCCATCGAGCACAAACTGGGTATTCACGGTAGTCCGACGGCAGTCCTGGCTTTCGGCGATCACGGCGGCGCCATCGGTACGCTGGTCGGCGAAGAGAATCGCGGCCTAGAATACATGTTCATCATGATGAACGCGGCCCGCTTCAATGTCGGACTGGAAGGACTGGGTGATGCGGAGCGTGCCTATCAGCGCGCCGTAACCTATGCGAAGGAACGTATTCAGGGTACCGAAGTCGGTGTGCGCGGTGGCCCGAAAGTGCCAATCATCAAGCATCCCGATGTGCGCCGCATGCTGATGTCGATGCGGGCGCGGATCGAAGCCATGCGCGCGCTGGCCTATGTCACGGGAGCTGCGCAGGATAATGCCCATGCCAATCCCGATGAGGTGGCGCGCAAACAGGCACAGGCTTTTGCCGACCTGATGATTCCGGTGGTCAAGGGCTGGAGTACCGAAAGCGCTGTCGATATCGCATCGCTGGGCGTTCAGGTTCACGGTGGCATGGGTTTCATCGAGGAAACCGGCGCCGCCCAGCATCTTCGCGATGCCCGAATCACCACCATTTACGAGGGGACGACGGCTATTCAGGCCAACGACCTGATCGGGCGCAAGATTGCCCGTGAAAAAGGCGTGACCGTCCTCACCGTGATCGCCGAGATGCGTGCCGATGCGGCAAGACTCGACGGTGACCTCGCCGGAATTTGCGCCCGCCAGTTGGTTGCGGTCGACGCCCTGGAAAGGGCTGTTTTCTGGATCGTCGCCAATTACTCCAGCGATCCCAAGGCCACGCATGCCGGTGCCGTGCCCTTCCTCCACCTGCTTGGCATTGTCGCCGGCGGCTGGCAAATGGGGCGGGCGGCGGTGATTGCCCGGGCCAAGATCGCCGGCGGTGATGACGATCCATTCTGGACTGCCAAGCTGACGACGACGCGATTCTTTGCCGACCACTTCCTGACGCAGGCGCCAGGGCTTTCCGAGTCTATCGTTGCCGGAGCGAGCGGTACGCTGGAGATGGCCGAAGACAGCTTCTGATATCACGTACTGTTTTACCCGAAAGCCCGCGATTGTTGTTATAATCGCGGGCTTTTCAACCTTGCCCTACCGCGAACGCATGGCGGAGGGTATATCCCAAAAGGAGTTTGCATGCGCCATTACGAAATCGTCTTTATCGTCCATCCGGACCAAAGCGAGCAAGTGCCCGGCATGGTCGAGCGCTATCGCGCCATCGTGACCGCCAAGGGCGGCTCGATTCACCGCCTGGAAGACTGGGGCCGCCGCCAGTTGGCCTACCCGATCCAGAAGATCCACAAGGCACACTACGTGCTGATGAACATCGAGTGCGACGGCGAAACGCTGAACGAACTCGAGCATTCATTCAAGTTCAACGACGCCGTGCTGCGCCACCTCACCGTCAAGATGAAGGCCGCCGTCGCGACTCCTTCCCCGATGATGAAGGAAGAGAAGTCCAAGTCGCTGATGGGTGGTGAAGTCGCCGCACCGGCAGCCGCGGTCGAAGCACCGGCTGTCTGACGGATATTTGCACGGGAACTGCGGTTAACTGCATCGAACTTTCGGGAAAACTGGTCGAGCGCAAAGCTTTGCGCTATACGCCAGCCGGGGTTCCGGTCAGCGAGGGGCGATTGCAACACAGCTCCAGACAGGCCGAATGTGGTGCAGAGCGTCTGGTAGAGGTGGAGATTGCTGTACTGGCCCTGGGCGAGCCTGCTCGCTGGCTACAGGCAGCCCCCCTCGGAGGATCAGTCAGCGTGACTGGATTCCTCGCCGCCAGAAGCCGCAACAGCAAAGCACCCGTGCTACATGTGAATTCAATAGAATTTTTGGAAGGAAACGAAAATGGCTCGATTCTTCAAGAAGAAGGATGATGACAAGAAAAAGAAGCGCGGCGGCGGTCTCTTCAAGCGTCGCAAGTTCTGCCGCTTCACCGCGGAAAAAGTCGAACAGATCGACTACAAGGATGTGGATGTCCTGAAGGAATTCATCCAGGAAAACGCCAAGATCATGCCGGCTCGCCTGACCGGCACCAAGGCCGGTTATCAGCGCCAGCTGGGCACCGCGATCAAGCGCGCGCGTTTTCTGGCCCTCCTGCCCTATACCGACAACCACCTGTAATTCGCGGAGAGAAGAAACATGCAAATCATTCTGCTCGAAAAGGTTGTCAATCTCGGAAACCTGGGTGACGTGGTCAAGGTCAAGGATGGCTACGCCCGCAACTTCCTGATTCCCCGTCGCATGGCCAAACGTGCGACACCTGCCGCCCTGGCCGAATTTGAGGCACGTCGTGTCGAACTGGAACGGGTTGCGGCGGAGAAGCTGGCAGCCGCCCAGGGTATCGCCGAAAAGCTCAATGGCGTGACCGTTGCCGTGGCCAGAAAAGCCGGTATGGATGGTCGCCTCTTTGGCTCTGTCGGTAACGTGGATATTGCCGACGGCCTCAAGGCTGCCGGCTTCGACGTCGATCGGGCCGCCATTCGTCTGCCCGAGGGGCCCTTCAAGGCCATAGGCGAGTTTCCGGTGGATGTCGCCCTCCATACCGACGTCGTCGCGAATATCACGGTCGCTGTCGTGGCCGAATAAATCGTCGCAATATACCCGTCAAAAAAAGCCCCGCGGATCCCGCGGGGCTTTTTTCTTGCTCGGGTTTCTCCGGGAGTCCCGGAGGGGAAAACTTGGACTACCGCCCGATTCAGACGAAGGATACGTCGTCCGCGAGTGAGAAGCGGCCACCGTGCAGGGTTGCAATCTCCGTCGCATCGGCGCCGCCGACGCCGTCTGCGTCGTAGTAGAGATGACCGGTCTTGCCGTCGGTATC
>JAEUOH010000162.1 GCA_016790845.1 Dechloromonas sp. | reverse complement strand
ACGAAGACATCCTGATCGAAGCAGACGATGCCGGCATGGCGGTGCAACACCGCCAGCAGCATCGCCAGCCGTTGCGCATCGAGACCGACGGTGAGGCGACGCGGATTGCCGTGTGCCGTATCGACCAGCGCCTGAATCTCGACAAGCAAGGGCCGCGTGCCCTCCTGCGTCACCATCACGCACGAACCGGCGACATCCTGGCCATGCTGCGACAGGAACAGCGCCGACGGGTTGTTGACGCCTTTCAGTCCCTTGTCGGTCATCGCGAAAACGCCAAGTTCGTTAACCGCGCCGAAACGGTTCTTGAAGGCGCGCACCAGCCGGAAACTGGAATGCGTGTCGCCTTCGAAATAAAGGACGGTATCGACGATGTGTTCCAGTACGCGCGGGCCGGCCAGCGCGCCCTCCTTGGTCACATGGCCGACCAGAATCACCGTGATGCCCATTTGCTTGGCCAGGCGGGTCAACTGGGCGGCGCACTCGCGCACCTGGGCGACCGAACCGGGCGCGCTGGAAAGCTGATCCGACCACAGGGTCTGGATTGAATCGATGACCGCGACCTGGGGTTTTTCGCTTTGCAGCGTCGCCAAGATGCGCTCCAGGTTGATCTCGGCCATCAATTGCAGCGCATGGCTATCGAGCCCCAGCCGGCGCGCGCGCAAAGCCACCTGCTCGCCGGATTCCTCACCGCTGATATAGAGCGCCTGACAAGAAGATGAGAGCAGCGATAGCGCCTGCAACAGCAAGGTGCTCTTGCCGATGCCGGGGTCACCGCCTATCAGCACCACGCCGCCAGGGACCAGCCCGCCGCCCAGCGCCCGATCGAACTCGGGAATGCCGGTAGGAATTCGCTCGGTTTCGCGCGCCTCGATTTCCGAAAGTTTGCGTAGCCGCGTTGCGGGGGCCAGCGACTCGAACCGATGTCCGGTCGCTTTCTCCGGAATGCTCTCGACCAGCGTGTTCCACTCGCCGCAACCCGGGCACTGCCCCTGCCATTTCGGGCTGCTGGCGCCGCATTCGGAGCAAGTGTAGATCGATTTGATTTTTGCCATTTTTTAGCTGTCGACCGCAACAGGCACGCGTGGCGCCACGGCGCAGAAGAGTTCGTAAGCGATGGTGCCCGCCGCTGCCGCCACCGCGTCGGCCGGCACGTATCCAGCTACGCCGTTGCCCCAGAGGGTGACCGGCGCGCCGATACCGGCATCCGGAATATCGCTCAGGTCGCAGGCCAGCATGTCCATCGACACCCGTCCGACGGTTCCCGTCCGGTGCCCCATCACGGCAATCGGCGTGCCGCTCGGCGCATGGCGCGGGTAGCCGTCGGCATAACCGCAGGCGACGATGCCGATGCGCATTGGCCGCTCGGCGACAAAAGTACCACCGTAGCCGACGCGAGCGCCGGGCGCCAGGTTCTGGACCCCGATGAGCGCGCTTTCGAAAGCCATCGCCGGACGCAGACCCAGCGCTTCGGCGCTGGTTTCGGCGAACGGACTGGCTCCATAGAGCATGATGCCGGGCCGCACCCAGTCGGCGTGCGCCTGCGGATGGCGAAGAATCGCTGCCGAATTGGCCAGGCTCACCGGCCCCTGCCAGTCACCCGCCATCGCCTTGAAACAAGCCAGTTGCTCGGCGACGCCGCGTTCGCCATCGGCTTCGGCAAAGTGCGTCATCAGCGTCAACTGCGGCCCCGGTGCGCCGGCCAGTAGTTCACGCGCAACGCGCAAGTCAGCCACACCCATGCCCAGGCGGTTCATGCCGGTATTGAGCTTGAGATAGATCGCCAGCGGCGCGCCGGCCGGGGCAGCCTCCAGCAACAGTTTCAATTGGTCGAGGCAATGGACGACGGTCGTCAGCCCATGAGCGGCAACTGCCCGCGCATCGCGGGCACTGAAAATGCCCTCGAGCAGCAGGATCGGCCGGGTGACGCCGGCTTCGCGCAAGGCCACCGCGTTCTCGCATTCGAGCACCGCAAAGCCATCGGCTTCCGCGCGCAATGCCTCGACCGCCCGCCATTGCCCGTGTCCATAGGCATTCGCCTTGATCACCGCCCACGCGCTGGCGGCAGGCGCCATCTGCTTGGCCAGGCGATAGTTGTGGCGCAGCGCCTCGCGCGAGATGCGGGCGCGGATCGGACGCGAGGTATTCATGACTGCATTTCTCCCAGCCGCCGCCGGGCAAATTCAAAAAAAGTGGTGACCAGCCGGGAGCGAAAACGGTCCGCCGACTGAATCAGGAACAAGCGGCGCCGTAGCACCGGGTTGAGTTGGATGGCCACCAGCGTTCCCAGCCGGCATTCTATCTCGCAAGCAGCGCGCGCGACGATGGCGAAGCCGAGGCCGCTGGCCACGACGCGCTTGAGCGATTCGGGGCTGCCCAGCTCCATCTGCGTCTTGAGGTCTTCCACCGAGAACCGGCTTTCACGAAAGTAGGTCTCGATGCACGCGCGCGTTCCCGAGCCCGGTTCACGGGAAATGTATTCGTATCCGACAAGCGTCCGCGGACTGACCCGCGAACTCTTCGCCAACGGATGATCGGGGGCGCAGATCACGATCAGCTCTTCTTCGCCACACGCCGTGCTGTCCAGGCCGGGCAATGCCGATTCCACGTCGATCGCACCGATATCCAACGTACGCTCCGCGACCCGGCTGGCAATCGTTTCCGAATTGCCGACGATCAACCGCGCCCTGACCCGCGGATAGAGCGCATCGAATTCGCCCAGCAGCTGCGGCAGCAGGGTTTCGCCTATCGTCGTCGAAGCGCCTATCAGCAACTGGCCGGACACTTCGCCGCTGAGCTCCGCAAGCCGCGTATCGAGTTCGTCGTTCAGCGCAAGAATTCGCTCGGCGTAGGAAAACACCAGCTCGCCAGCCGGCGTCAGCGCCACATCCCCGGTCCGCCGTTCGAAAAGGCGGGTCCGGTATTGCTCCTCCAGTTGCCTTATCTGGAAAGTGACCGCCGGCTGCGTCATGAAAAGCGCCTCGGCGGCCCGCGTGAAGCTGCGCTGCTTCGCTACTGCATGAAAGACCTGCAGACGCCGGTCGGCCATCGTGTGTTTTGCCCTATTCGATCGTGCCCGTCATTCAATCACATCCGCCCCCCCGCTGACCACACGCCAGCGCCAGAAGATGGCCGAAATCGCCTGTTTACGGCGGTCGACCGCAACAGGCCGTAACTTACAACATCACAAAACCGTGGTATAAGCTTCGACCAAAGTTATAACCAAGAGACAAAAGCCAAAGTGCCATTCGGCTTCTACATCATCATGGCGGCGCAGTTTTTCTCCGCGCTGGCCGACAACGCCTTGTTGATTGCTGCCATTTTCGCCCTGCGCGAAATGCAGGCACCATCCGAATACGAGCCGCTGCTCAAGACTTTCTTTACCGTTTCCTACGTCCTGCTGGCTGCCTTCGTCGGCGCCTTCGCCGATTCGATGCCGAAATGGCGCGTCATGTTCATCAGCAACACGATCAAGATCGTCGGTTGCGTCATGATGTTCTTCACCGTTCACCCGTTGATCGCCTACGCCGTCGTCGGCCTCGGGGCAGCCGCCTACTCGCCGGCCAAGTACGGCATCCTGACCGAATACCTGCCGCACCGCCTGCTGGTTGTGGCCAACGGCTGGATCGAAGGCCTGACCGTCGGCGCCATCATCCTTGGGGTCGTGATCGGCGGTTTGCTGATCAAACCAGAGATCGCCTACTCCCTTCTTTCCTTCGATTTCCCGGTGATCGACACGGGAATCGACACCACCGGTGAAATGGCCGTTGCCATTGTCGGCGTTCTCTACCTGATCGCATCGATCTTCAACCTGTACATCCCGGACACCGGCGTCGACCACAAGGCGCTGAAGAAGAACCCCTTCTACCTGATCCACGAATTCAACCACTGCCTGATGCTGCTCTGGCGCGACAAGCTGGGCCAGATTTCGCTGGCCGTCACCACGCTGTTCTGGGGCGCCGGGGCGACGTTGCAGTTCATCGTCATCAAGTGGTCGGAAGTCGCGCTCGGCCTCGACCTCTCCAAATCGTCGATGCTGCAGGGCGTCGTCGCCGTCGGCGTGGCCATCGGTGCCATCGCGGCGGCCAAGTTCATCACCTTGCGCAAGTCGGTGCGGGTCATTCCGCTCGGTATCGCGATGGGCGTCATCGTGCTGGTGATGAATTTCGTACACGATATCCGGATCGCCGTGCCCCTGCTCATCGTGATCGGCGCGCTTTCCGGCTTCTTCGTCGTCCCGATGAATGCCCTGCTCCAGCATCGCGGCCACATCCTGATGGGCGCCGGACACTCGATCGCCGTCCAGAACTTCAACGAGAACCTGTCCATCCTGGCCATGACCGGCCTTTACTATGTGCTGATCAGGAACGACGTGTCGATTTACGTCGTGGTCACCCTGTTCGGGCTATGCGTCAGCGGCCTGATGTACCTGATCCGCAAGCGTCACCTGGCCAACCAGCGCGAACAGGACGACGTTCGTCACCTGGACGACAGCGCGCATCACTGAAACACAGGACTAAAAAGGCAACTCGCCCGCAACCGAACCGGCCTCGCGCAGGCAGCGCCGGGCAAACAGCAGGTCTTCCCAGGCCTTGGCCTTGTCCGGGAGGTTGCGCAGCAGGTAAGCCGGGTGATAGGTCACCACCACCGGGATGCCGCGATACTCGAAACGCTTGCCGCGCATGGAAGCCAGCGACTTGTCGTCGTGCAGCACCGCATGCATAGCCGCCTTGCCAAGCAGGACGATGATCTTCGGCCGCAGCAACTCGATCTGGCGCTCCAGCCAGGGCCAGCATGCCGCCATCTCGGCGGCTTCCGGCGTGCGGTTACCGGGCGGACGGCACTTGACCGCGTTGCCGATATAGACCTTGTTGCCGCGCGCGAGATCGAGCGCGGCCAGCATGTTGTCGAGCAGCTTGCCGGCCTGGCCGACGAAGGGCTCGCCCTTCACGTCCTCCTCGGCGCCCGGACCTTCGCCTATAAACAGCCAGTCGGGTTGGAGATCGCCGACCCCGAGCACTGCCTGCTTGCGCTGCTCGCACAGACTGCACGCCTTGCAGTTGGCGACGCGTGCGGCCAAATCCGGCCAATCCAGAGCGTTGACCGCAACCGGCGCCGCTGGCGACGCCACGGCGGCGGGCGCCGAGGCTTCCACAGCCGGCAGCGTATCGGGGGCTTGGTCAGCCGGCACTGCCTCCCCCGATTCACGCAAGCGCCAGATAGGCGTGATGCCCATTTCAGCCAGCATCTGTTCCCGGCTCAGGTTCATCGCAAGTCCTTGTCGAAGACGAGCGCATCCTCGCGCCCGATGGTTGCCGGATAATAGCCGCGCCGCAAGCCGATCTGCGAGAAGCCGAAACGGCGATAAAAAGCGATTGCCGCGTCGTTGGCGGCGCGCACCTCGAGCAGGAAGCGCGTTGCACCGTCGCTGCGTGCGCGCTCGATTGCGCGTTGCAGCAGTCGGGTACCCAGGCCTTGCCCCTGACAGACGCGCGCCACGCCAATATCGAGCAGATGCGCCTCGTCGAGAACAGCCATGACGACCGAAAAACCGATCAGCTCGTCACCAATCCGGCAAACCTCGGCGACGTGGCCCTGCGCCAGCGAATCGGCGAAGTTTTCCTGCGACCACGGGAAGGCTTGCAGCGATGCCTCCAGCGCGCTCACCGCGGCCAGATCGTCAGCCGTCATCGGCTGAAAGACAGGCGGCTCATGGCTCACGCCCGACCGCCCTCGCCAAGGCGCTCGCTGATGGTCTTGGCCACCTTGTCGCGGATATATAACGGGGCAGCCAGCGCCGGATCGATCTGCGCCTGCGGCCGGCGCGCGGCCAGCCGGGCAATCGCCGCCGCCTGGGGCAAAACCTCGGGCCGCAGCGAAAAACCCGCCACCTGCAGCGTTGCGGCCAGACGCGGATGCGCCGCCAGGGCATTGCCAGCCGCCACCCAGTTTCCGCCCTCTGGAAGGTCCAACGATTCCGGCGCCACGACATGAACCGAGCCGTTCAAAGCGTAAGCGCCATCGCACAACTCGTACGCCGCTGCGTAAATCTCGCCCATGCGCGCATCGAGCAGGCTGAGCACGCGCAGCGCACCAACAGTCGCCGCCATTGCTTCCAGGCCGCAAACGGGCACCACCGGCAAACCGGCACCGACCGCCAGCCCCTGCGCCACCCCGCAGGCCACGCGCAAGCCGGTGAAGGCGCCGGGCCCGGCCCCGAAGGCGATGGCGTCGAGTTGCGCCAGCTTGACACTGCTTTCGGCCAACAACTCGCGAATCAGGGGGAGCAAGGTCTCGGAATGAGGACGGCCCGCCGGACAGCGACGCTCGCTGAGGTGCTCACCGAGCAGCAACGCACAGGAACCGGACTCGGTGGATGTTTCCAAAGCCAGAATTTTCATGCCCGGCATTTTACCGGAGCCGCCCGCCGGCCAGCGTCCGATCTTCAGCGACGCCCGCCCTGCCCACCGCCGTAGGGATTTCCACCGTACGGGTTACCACCGCCATAACCATGGTGCTGGCCGCGCATCTCGTCGCGCATCCGTTGGCGGTCTTCCTGCGGCAGCGCCCGCCGCTCGTCGCGGAAGCGCTGGCGGTCATCCGGCGGCGCCTGCCGCCAGTAATCACGCATCTCCTGACGCATCTGCCGGCGCTGGTCAGGCGGCAGCTGCGCCGACGCGCTGCCGGCAAAAGCCGTCAGGGCAATCAGCACCAGCAGCAAGCGACCAGCGGTTCGCCACGCAAACATCGTCAACATCCTATTCGATCAATTCGGGAACATTGTGCCCTGCTTTGCTCTATGGCCCGGTGTCTCCACTTGCCAGCTTTGTAACAACTTGTTTCGACCGTCCGCCGCGAAAAAGCTTGTTACCATTGCCGACATGCCACTTCCGATCGCCGGATTATCCTTCCTGCCATGAACGATAGACAACACCGCCTGCTGGTCGTCGACGACGACAGCCGCCTGCGCGACCTGCTGGTCCGCTACCTGGGCGACCAGGGTTTCGAAGTGAAAGCCGTCGGCGACGCCGGCCAGATGGATCGCACCCGCACCCGCGAGCATTTCGACCTGATCGTCCTCGACCTCATGCTGCCCGGCGAGGACGGTCTGTCGATCTGCCGCCGCCTGCGCGGCACCGGCGACACGACGCCGATCATCATGCTGACCGCCAAGGGCGAGGAAGTCGACCGTATCGTCGGCCTCGAAATGGGTGCCGACGACTACCTGCCCAAGCCCTTCAACCCGCGCGAGCTGCTCGCCCGTATCCACGCCGTATTGCGCCGCAAATCCGCACCGCCACCTGGCGCACCGGAGTCCGAAGAAGGCATCGTCAGCTTTGGCACTGTTGAAGTCGATCTGGCAGCACGCAGCCTCAAGCGTGGCGACGAGCAGCTACCGCTCACCACCGGCGAATTCGCCGTCCTCAAGGTGCTGCTGCAGCACCCGCGCCAGCCGCTATCGCGCGACAAACTGATGGCCCTCGCCCGTGGCCGCGAGCAAGGCCCGTTCGACCGCGCCATCGACGTCCAGGTTTCGCGCCTGCGCAAGCTGATCGAAAACGACCCGGCGCAGCCGCGCTACCTCCAGACGGTCTGGGGCTTCGGCTACGTCTTCGTGCCGGATGGTGCCGAGCGGCAATGATTCCGCGCACGCTGCTCGCCCGCACCTTCCTGTTGCTGGCGGCGCTGGTCATCCTGACGACGACGGCCTGGCTGAGCCTCTT